>JAFUPO010000208.1 GCA_017481185.1 Clostridia bacterium
TATGGATTGGAAAAAGGTACTGAGCCTTCTTGTTGAAGAACGTGCTGCCTTTGACCTGGTTTTTCTGGACCCGCCCTACAAGCTCACGGACCTGCGCGAGGTTACTGAAACGATGGTTCAGGGCCGTCTCATCCATAAGGAAAGCCTGGTTATCGTAGAGCATGATTACAAGCAGGAGGTAGCGGTGTCCCCCCGATTGGCTCTGCAAAAGCAGCGCAAATACGGCATTGTGGGCATCAGCATTTTCCAGCTGGCTCCTGAATAAGCATAAGGAGGCAAAGGGATGGAGACCCTGTGTGTATACCCCGGCAGCTTTGATCCTATCACCCTGGGCCATGTGGACCTGATCCGCCGGGCGGCTAAGCTGTTTTCGCGGGTGGTGGTGGCCGTGCTGGTAAACCCTGATAAAAAAGGTGCCTTTACTATGGAGGAACGCATGGCCATGATTCGGGAGGTCTGCCAGGATATTCCCGGCGTGGAGGTGGATTCTTTCCGCGGCCTGCTGGTGGATTATATGCGCCAGAAAAATGCCCATGTGATCGTTCGCGGACTTCGGGCCGTGTCGGATTTCGAGTCAGAATTCCAAATGGCACAGGTCAATCACCAAATCTCCGCAGCGTCGGTAGAAACCCTTTTTTTGATGACCTCGCCGGAATATGGCTATGTCAGCTCTTCTATCGTCCGGCAGATCGCCATGTTTGGCGGCGATATCTCCGCGCTGGTACCCCAGGCAATTTGCCAAAGGGTGCAACAGCGCCTGAATAAGCAATCCTAAGGAGGCACATTATGGAACGCGCAAACGCAGTGGAACGAGTCAATACTATTTTAGACGAAATGAGCGGCCTGATCATGAACAGCCGCAAGGCGTTTATGAACGCCAATGCCTGCATTGTAGACCGTGACCGGCTGGGTCAATTGATGCGGGATTTGTCCGACAGCCTGCCTGGCGAACTGGAGCAGGCCAAGAAGGTGCTTAAGGAGCGCTCCTCCATCATCAGCAAGGCCACCAGCGAGGCTAATGAAAAGGTTCAGCAGGCTTCCATCAACGCCCGCCGTATGACCGACGAGGCCCAGGCTCAGGCCCAGGCAACTGTTAGCCAGGCAGAAATGAAGGCTCAGGAACTCTATCAGCAGAGCAGCCAGGAGGCTCACAACCGCATTGAGGCGGCGCAGATCCAGGCTCAGCGCATCCTGGAGGAGGCGGAGGCAGAAGCCCGCCGCAAGGTCAGCCAGGAGGAAGTTACCGCCCGCGCCCAAGTGGAAGCGGATGAGTTGCGCCAGCAGACCCAGGATGAAATGGAGTCCATGCGCCAGGAGATGTTCAATTATCTGGACAATGTACTGGGCGAGACTGACCGACTCTTTACAGAGCACATCAACAGCCTGCGCTTGACCCGCCAGGATCTTAACGCACGCCGCTAAGGCGTAGCGTTTACAAAAAGGCGAAAAAGTTCATGGGAAATTCAAATACAATTCACAAACGCTTGCTATACTGACCTCGTGATCAGGAAAGCAAGCCACCAGCTTCCTGTGAGCAATCTCCTTTTTCCTGACATTCTTAGAATGTCAACCTCCCTATCCTCCATACAAAAGCAAAGCCCGCCTCAAATGGAAGCAGACCATTTGTTGGCGGGCTTTGTGATGCCCTTTGGCATAAACTGGCCCCGCTGCCATGGTTATTTGCCACCGGAACTGGCAGACTAGTTTGAGCAGCAATGAACGGGGTGATCTGATGTTTAAAAAGCTTAACGCCTCCTACTGGCTCCTGGGGATCACGGCCCTGGCCGTGGCCGCCCTGCTGATCTGGCCTACGGCAGCCCTTTCCGCACTGCCGCTGGAAAGGAGCCTTTCTGTGTCAATAGGCCGCGCCCTTCAGGGCAGCATTGAAAAAACAATCGCTCTGGCAGGCACCTTGGCCTATGGGGATGAACGATATGCCATCGCCCAGCAAAGCGGAATTGCCGCCTGGGTTACCAGCAAGCAGGAGGGGCAGCAGGTGGCGGCAGGTGAAGCGCTCCTTCGTTTGGATACCACCGCGCAGGAAACCCTGCTGGCCCAAGCCTATGCGACTCAGCAGCCGGAGCAGCTCAAATCCCTTTTAAACCTTGATCAAGCCCAGCAGGCCGCTCAGCTGGAGGCCGCCATTCAGCAAAGCACCGTACGCGCTTATCAAAGCGGGCAGGTACTACAGGTTCTAGTGCGGCCCGGCGAAATGGTGCAGGCTGGCGCGCCTGTGGCGCTGATGGCCTCCCACACTCAACAGATCAAGGCTTCCGTCGGCGCGCAGGAGCGGCGCAAGCTTCGTGAAGGCATGGCGGTGCGCCTGGAGCAGGAGGGCAAATTTCTCGCCTGGGGGCGCATTGACTCCTTAGGAACCATGAGTATGGATGCCGCCACCGGCCTCTCCTCCGCTCAGGTCACCATTACCCCCGCCTCGCCCCTATCACTGACTTTGGGGGATCAGGTAGAGGTGGTCGCTATCCTGGCAGAAGCCCATGGGGTCATTACCGTGCCGCTTTCAGCTTTGGATGCTCAGGGGCAGGTTTGGCAGGTTTATGAGGGCAGAGCCTGGCCCACTCAGGGCCGCGTGGTTCTATGGGATGATGTAAACGCCTGGGTAGAGGGGCTGGCTGAGGATGACGCCGTAATTCTCGCCCCTCCCGCCAATCTGAGAAGCGGCCAGCGGGTGAAGGAGGCGAAAGGGATCTGATGCGCATCAAGGATGCCCTTTCCCTCTCCTGGCAAAATATTTTTCAAACGCCTATGCGCTCTATTTTGACCATTCTGGGCCTGTCCATCGGGATCGGTGCGATCTTAACGGTTCTATCGCTGGGCAGCGCGGGCCAAGCCCAGGTGGAAACGGAGATCATGCGCCTGGGGGTGGATAAGGTCTGGATTACCGCCGCCTACCAAAGCCCCAGGGCCTTATCGCCGTCGGATGCTCGGATCATTCGCCACGCTACCGGCGTTAACGCCTCTGGGCGCAGCTATACCATGCTGCCAGTGGCTGTGGGAAATGTAACCGCTTATGCCCAAATAACCGGCTGCGATGAGCAAATGGATCAGGTGAACCAGGTGACGCTGCTGGCAGGCCGCTTTCTTAGCCCCTGGGATCATCAGGGGCAGCAGGCGGCTGTGGTCATGGATCAAAGCCTGTGTCAGGCGCTGGTGGGCGAGCCCCAGGAGGCTCTGGGAATTCGGCTGAACCTGGCCGGAAGGCTGTATCAAGTGGTCGGTGTCATTGCTGACCAGTCGGTGCAGACCTTTGGCGCTTCCCAAGGTGCAGCCTATATTCCCTTTAGCTGCTTTGAGCAAAGCTTCTCAAGCGCTGTAGATGAGATCACCCTCAGCGTGCCTCAAGGGCAGGCTGCCCAGGAGCTAGCAGATTTGGCTGTGGCTTCTCTGAACAGCCAAGGGCTTTACGAAGCGGTCACCCTCCAACAGGAGATTGATGCCGCCCGGTCGGTCATCCGCATTTTTGTGATGGTTCTGGCCTGTGTCGCAGCTATCTGTATGCTGGTGGGAGGCATTGGCGTTATGAACATTCTCCTGGTATCTGTGCGGGAAAGACGCCGCGAAATCGGCGTCATCAAAGCCTTGGGCGGCACCAAAGGGCAGGTTTGCCTTTTGTTTTTATTGGAAGCAGTAACCTATGCTCTTATGGGCGGCCTTGCGGGCATTGGGTGCGGAGTCCTCTTGATTCATATCACCAGCCATTGGATCGGCCTGTCAGCCGCCATGGATCCCTCCCTGATTCTGCCTGCCATGGGCTGCGCCGGGCTGATTGGCGTTTTCTTTGGCGTTTTTCCAGCTTTCAGAGCCGCCTCTTTGGTGCCGGTAGAGGCTCTTAGACAGCCTTGACCCTCCTTTTTTGTTGAAACTCCCCTACAAAAAGGTTGTTAATTTCCCATCGTGTCCATCCTGAACAAACAAAAAGAAAAATCTTTGGCGCTTTGGCCTATTTTCTTTTCGTCGGCCAAAAAGGTATAATAGGTTCAACAAA
>JAFUPO010000209.1 GCA_017481185.1 Clostridia bacterium
ATTTATCCAGCCCGTTCATATTGGCGCAGTTGAACAGATTCATTTTTTAGCAGACCAGGCGGCGGGCGACTACATCGCTTTACTTAACTCAGACGATTACTGGAAAAGCGACAAACTCGAAAAACAAATAACATATTTAGAGGAACATTGTGATGTTGATGCATGTTTTACTCAAGCCTTAATGGTAGATAAAAACGGAAAGCTTATTACCAAAGAAGAATTCTCATTAAGTGAAATCTTCCTTCAACCGAATCGAACTCGTAAGGAGTGGCTACGCTTTTTTGTCGAAAACGGAAACGCTTTGTGCCATCCGAGTATCGTAGCGCGCAAAGGACTTTATCAAGGAAAGTATCGCTTAAATCATGGTTTGAGGCAGTTGCCAGATTATGATCTATGGACGCGGTATTTGATGCATCATAATATTCATGTGATTCAAGAGCCACTGACGTTCCATCGTCGCACAGGGTCCCTAAATACTAGTGCTTGGTCAAAAAACAATCTAGCGTTATTGCTTCGCGAACAAGCTTGGATTAGGCGGCATATGATTGACAATATGGGCAGGGAGGACTTTGTTGAGATATTCCGTGATCAACTAAAAAAGACAGATTGCTCTGACATTGAAATGATATGTGAAAAGTTTTTTCTGTTAGTACGGATGGGACAGCACGACACAGCGATGCTTGACCACGCCATAGACTTTTATTTTGACCACGCAACGGATCACTCATTTGTTCAAACAATGTCAAAGTCGTATTCCTTTAGTGATACAGATTTCTTCGCCATATCACATTGTAATAGTAAAGCAAACGATACAATACTTGGAATCGGAATAAGCAGCATTTGGAAAAAAATAGCTTCTTTTAAAAAGCGAGAGGAGAATTAACAATGAAAGGGACGACCGGAACAATTAACGGGGAAATCCCCGTCATGCATTGTTTTGACAATAATTATGTGATCCCAGCTGCGGTGTCCTTTTTTTCAATGTTAAAAAATGCGGATCAAAGATACTTTTACCGTCTTTTTGTGCTTCACAGTGACATAACTATTCAAAATCAGCAAAAGCTGATCAAATTGGTACGCGGATTTGGCAACGCCGATCTCGAATTCATTGATATGAACAATCAATTCAAAGATCTTTGGAAAGCAATGCCGAATACAGATCACCTATCCAAGGAGGTGCTTTATAAGCTTGTTGCATCTGTTATCTTCCCTCAGTATGACAAATTAATCATCACAGATGTTGATGTCGTATTCCTTGGAGATATCGCACCCAGCATAAATTCTTTTAATCCTGATGATGATGTCTATTTTGCAGGAGTTCGGCAGATTAATCCAGATAAGTCTTTTTTGCTAGATTATTATGAAGGATATAAAAAAGCATTTAGTTCACTTGAATATTCACAAATCAAAGTGTGCGGAGGATATCTTGTTGCTAATTTAAAAAAACAACGAGAAGACAGGATGGTAGATGTATTTGTTAGCTACTTAAAGAACAATGCTGACCGTCTTCTTCAAGCGGAACAGGATGTCATAAATTTCTGTTGTCGAGAGCGCCAGATTGTAATGCTTCCTCTTAACTATGTGGTTTGTAGCTATATGTATGACATCTGCACTTCTGTGGATATTACTACGAGCGACCCCTACTATACATATCGCGAAATGACCGATGCAATGGCGTATCCCATCCAATTACACTATGCAACGAAAACAAAGCCTTGGAACTCACCTGATTCGACCAAGGCAGAAATTTGGTTTGAATATCTAAAGCAAACCAATTTCGTCGAAGATTACAATGCACAGAAACTATATGAGAAAGAAAGAATCTCTGATCTTCCAGGAAAACTGCTCTTTCCGGAGCTGCCGAAGAGCTCATCTGTAAAAATTAGCGTTCTTGTATGTACATATAATCATCAAGAACTAATTGGAAAGGCTTTAGAGAGCATTTTAACTCAGAAAACGAATTATCCATTTGAGTTGATTGTGTCTGATGATGCCTCTACCGATGGAACGCAAGAAATCATTCAGGCTTATCATAAAAGATATCCTGATAAAATGAAGAAGTGTATTTTGCGCACACAGAATGTCGGGATAGGGAAAAACTACTATGAAGCTTTAACTCTAGCGGAGGGTGAGTACCTCGCCATATGTGATGGTGATGATTACTGGCTTGATGAAAACAAACTACAAAAGCAAGTCGACTTTTTGGAAAAGAACAAAGAATATAGCATTGCATGCTCTGATTTTTTGATGCATACCGTGGGAGAAGAAAACCGCGACAAACAGTTTGGAATTAAGGGTTTTCTTGAGAATTCTTGCGGGTTAAACCCTAAATATACACTTTCTAATCTTATTGAAAGTCGCTTCATAGCATCCTGTACAGTAGTTCTGCGTTGGAAGCTAAAAGATTGCGTTCCTGAGTTTTTGAAAGAATACAAAGTCATTGATTTTCCTCTGGAACTGATTCATGCAAGCTGCGGCTATATTAAAGTATTCTATGAACCCATGTCAGTATACAATCTTCATCCTCAAAGCATAAGCCATACAGATCATAATACGGTACAAAACGACGCATTAATTCTACTGAAAGAAGTCAATCAGTTTCTTGGTTTTAAGATAACCCCTCATATAAAAGCATATCTTCAGAGATTAACGGCTTCTCAAGGCTCTGAGCCGGCTCCTCAAGATTTACTTCCCAAAGTTTATAAGCCCCTTGAAAGACTCTATGCAAAGTGTATGCCTGAGTTTGGCAAACGGATATACCGATCTTTCAAGAAAGGGTTAAAGTACCTATATCGAAAACTTGTGCCTGTTGGTTTGCGTCAAAAAATTACACCTGCTATCCGTAGAATAAAAAACAACTAGGGGGAAAAACCATGAAAGAAAAGATAATGGTAACCCGTCCTTTTTTACCTGACCGAAAAGTTTTCGATCGTTATGTCGATGAAATTTGGCAGAATAAATGGCTGACCAATCAAGGCCCATTACATGAGCGTTTTAGCCAACAACTAAAAGAATATTTAGGTGTTGAGAATATAACACCTACTGTCAATGGCCACATTGCTCTGGAGGTAGCATTGCGCGGACTGCGTATACACGGAGAAGTCATTACAACGCCCTTTACTTTTGCCAGCACCACTCATTCAATTGCTTTATGCGGCTTAACTCCTGTTTTTTGTGATATTCGCGAATCCGACATGACACTTGACCCCGATAAGATTGAAAATCTAATAACAGATAAAACAGAAGCGATTTTGCCTGTACATGTATATGGGCATCCCTGTCAAACGGAGCTGCTGGAAAAAATAGCAATAAAACACAATCTTAAAATTCTCTACGATGCTGCACATGCATTTGGTGTAAAAAAGAATGGTGAATGTCTCGCTTTAGCGGGAGATGCGTCCATTTTTAGCTTTCATGCCACAAAACTGTTTAACTCGATTGAAGGTGGCGCGATCGTTTTCAAAGATCAGCGTTACAAGAAGAACTTTGATATGTTTAAGAATTTCGGCATTGCAAATGAAGAAAGCGTTCCTTTTATCGGAGGAAATGGTAAAATGAATGAATTCCAGGCCGCCATGGGCCTCGCTAATCTTGAGTATATGCCCGAAATTATTCAGCATCGAAAAGAGTATACGTTGCATTACCGTGAACGTTTGGCTCGAATTCAAGGAATCCGGTTTTTTATGCCTGACGAAAACTGCGATGTAGAATATAACTATGCATATTTTCCTGTGCTAATTGATGAAGATGCACGGATGAATCGAACTGAAATATATGACGAACTAAAAAAAGCGGACATTTATGCTCGAAAGTATTTTTTCCCATTAGTCAGCGATTGTGCTTGTTATCGCAATATTCCTTCGGCCAAGAATCTTCCCGTTGCCAGTCGTATTGCACAACAAGTAATGACATTGCCATTGTATGCAGATCTTGGTCATGAGAATGTAGATTACATTTGCGATCAATTAGAAACGTTGCTTGGTACAAAATAAGTGCGATTAATAGGAAAGGGTAATTGCTATATATTATAGCCAGCGAAAAAACGAATTGAGAGGCCTTTTGAATCCGATTTGCAGATTGGGCCTTCTGACATTCTAATATTGAGCCCAACAATGAAGGCGAAGCCGGAAAAAGAAAAACCCCCGTAAGGGGGGCGAGGATCACGACGCTGATTGCTCGTCATGCTGAACCTTGAGTAGCGCCTGGCGCAGATCACGCACAGGCGCATCGGTATCCTTGCAAAAAGCAAAGGGGAATGATAAATGTGAGGGCGCAGCAAAGGCTTTTGACGTGCTCCGGGGAGGCATAGGATCGCGTGTCCATCATCAGCAGTTCAGAAAATTTGGCCTGGGTGAGGCTTTCTCTTTTGTGAGTTTGGAAAAGAAGAACGGTCTGTAGTCTCAAAGGGCGCATCTGCAAAGGTTCTTCATAGTAATCAACCGCTCTTTTGTAGATGCGTGCGTTGCACATATAATAAGCGCAGTAGAAAAGAGCGGTACACATCATGAGGTGGACACCTTAATTTGGATAACATATAAATAATTTTTACAAAGGTTACGTCAAAATAGCTCTTGCCTTGGAAACGAAGCCCTGATGTGGTACAATAAACACACCGCATCAGGGCTTATTTCTTTGACGGAGAATCGCAGCTCGCTCCGCGGCGGGGTTCATCAGCACACAACGAGGTGAAGCATGAAAAAGGTTTTGTTTATCTGCCACGGCAATATCTGCCGTTCGCCCATGGGCGAGTTTATTTTGAAAGACCTGGTGGGCAAGGATCCGCGGTTTGAAATCGCCTCGGCGGCGGTGAGCCGCGAGGAGCTGGGTAACCCGGTCTATCCTCCCGCCCGGCGGGAGCTGGCGCGGCACGGCATCAGCTGCCAGGGCAAACAGGCCCGGCAGGTGACGGCCAAGGACTATGCGGAATATGATTACCTTATCTGCATGGACCTTTCCAATGTGCGCAACCTGATGCGCATTATCGGGAGCGATCCCGAGGGGAAGGTGCATCTGATGATGGACTTCACCGATACCCCCGGGGAGGTGTCCGACCCCTGGTATACGGGGGATTTTGCCAGAACCTATGATGATATTTTGAGAGGATGCCAGGGCCTTCTGGCGCACATGAACCATGAATAAAAATCAGCAGCTGGAGTTGGAATGTTTAAGCCTGGGCGCAGAGCTTGAGGGTGTGTGCCGCCATGAGGGCATGGCCGTGTTCGTGAAGGGTATGCTCCCTGGCGAAAAGGGCAAGGTGGTTATTACAAAAGTGGAAAAGCGCTATGCCTTCGGCCGCCTGCTGGAGGTGTTGGCGGCTAGCCCTGAAAGGCTTGCGCCCTCCTGCCCGGCCTACCCCCGGTGCGGCGGCTGCTCCGGCCTGCACATGACCTATCAAGCCACCCTCAACGCAAAGCGCCAGCAGGTGCAGGATGTAATGAAGCGCATCGGCGGCGTGGAGGTTGACGTGCGCCCAGTATTGGGCATGGCTGACCCTTGGCATTACCGCAACAAAACCGCCCTGCCCCTGTGCCAAACGGAAAAGGGCGTGCGCACGGGCTTTTACGCCCCCCGCAGCCACAGCCTCATCCCCGTGGATGATTGCCTTATGGCCATGGAGCCCATCAACCGGGCAGCCAAGGCCCTGCGCCGCTGGATGGACGAGAGCCACACCGCCTGCTATGATGAGGCCAGCCATACCGACCTGGTACGCCACCTGGTAGCCCGGCAAAATCGCAAGGGGGACGTGATGGCTGTGGTGGTCATCAACGGCAACGCCCTCCCCGGCTGGGAAGGGCTGCTCCGCGAGCTGCAAAAGGACGTGCCCACCTTGGCCTCCCTGTACATCAGCATCAACAAGGAAAAAACCAACGTCATTCTGGGCCGCCAGTGCCGCCTTCTGTGGGGCGTTGCGACCTTGGAGGATACCCTTTGCGGGCTTCAATTTCAGGTGTCTCCCCAGTCCTTCTTCCAGGTGAACCCGGAGCAGACGGAGGTTTTGTATCAGACCGCTCTGGACTTTGCGGGCCTCAAGGGCGATGAAACCGTGGCGGACATCTACTGCGGCGCAGGCACCATTTCCCTGCTGCTGGCCAAGCACTGCAAGCAGGTGCTGGGCATTGAGGTGGTGGAACCCGCGGTGCTCAACGCACGGGAAAATGCCAAGGCCAACGGCATTGAAAACGCCCGTTTCATCACCGGTGCGGCGGAGTATGTGCTGCCCCGCCTGGTCAAGGAGGGCTACCGCCCCCAGGTGATGGTAGTGGATCCGCCCCGCAAGGGCATCGAGCTGCCCGCCCTGGAGGCCATGGCCGCCAGCGGGCCGGAAAAGATTGTTTACGTCAGCTGCAACCCCGCCACCCAGGCCCGGGATGTGGGCCTGCTCACTCAGCGGGGCTATAAGGTTACCGCCTGCCAGCCGGTGGATATGTTCGCCTGGACGGCTGGCGTGGAAAATGTGGCGCTGCTGATCAAAGCTTAAAAGTATTCACTGGCAGATTGACCGGTGATGTGATATACTGTTCTTACTTGAAAACAACTGAATCAGGAGGCGGTCACATGATTCATGAAGTGAAGTTCCTTTCCTACAACCAGCGGGACCAGGTTCATGGCTGGATCTACGCCCCGGCCTGCCAGCCCAAGGGCGTGGTGCAGTTGGTACACGGCTTTGGCGAACATTCTCGGCGGTATCTGCACATGATCGTTAAACTGATGGATGCAGGCTTTATTGTGGCAGCAGACGACCATGTGGGCCATGGCAAAACCGCCCTTGAAAACGATACCTGGGGCGACTGGGGCGCCAAGGGCTGCGAAACCATGATGGAGGATGAACACCTCTTGAAGGGCCTGGTGCAGCAAAAGTATCCGGATATCCCCTACTTTATGTTCGGCCACTCCATGGGCTCCATCATTGCCCGGCAGTTTTTGGCCAAGTACGGCGCTGAATTGAAGGGCGCCATCATCTGCGGCACCGTAGGCCCCGACGCGGTTCCCTGTGAGGAAGGAATCCGCCTGCTTAAGCCCCTGGTGGATGCCGGCAAGGGCGCTGAGGCTGACCCGGCTATCCTGGGCCAGCTGCTGGGGGGCCTCTTTGCCCGCATTGAGGAAGAGGTAAAGATCGGCAACGAGTGGATCTGCCATGATCCTTATGTGCAGATGGATCATGCCGCCGATCCCTTCGACGCCTTTACCAAGCCCACTAGCAACGAGGCCCTTTTGCAGTTCGTTGAGATGATCGCTCAGGTGAACACCAAGGAATGGGCTGAAAAGGTGCCCAACATCCCCCTCTACAACATTGCCGGGGCTGAGGATCCCTGCGGCTCCTACGGCGAGGGGGTGGCTTTGGTTTCCAAGTGGCTGAAGGAAACTGGCCACGATGTGACCACCAAGCTCTATGAGGGCTACCGCCACGAGATCCATAACTATGCGGCTCTAAAGGATCAGGTGGAGGCGGGTATCATCGCTTTCCTGGAGAAGGCATTGGCATAACCCAACCATGGGGCTGGCCGGCAGGGTCAGCCCCCATTGATACAATAAGTAAGGAAGATCTCCCTATGCGCAGCACCTTTTACAGCCCCATGAAGCGGGCTATGATCGCCATCCTGGGGGTAAGCCTGGGCCTTTGCCTGGCCTGCACCCTGCTTTTTGCGGCAGGCGGGGGCCGGTGGCTGTATGCCTGCGCCATCACCTTTGGGGTGGTGGCGTACCATATGCTCATTCGCTTTGCTGCCCCGGGGCTTTTGTGGCTCGTTTTCCGGCGGAAGTATGATATCCATCACCCCTGGTTCAGGCAAAGGTCTTGGGAGCCGAGGCTGTATGAACGGCTGCGGGTGCAGAGGTGGAAGGGCGGCGTGGCCTCCTATGACCCCAGGGAGTTTTCATTGGAGGCCCACAGCCTTCATGAGATCGCCGAAAATATGTGCCATGCTGAGGCGGTTCATGAGGTGATCATCCTGCTGAGCTTCACCTCCCTTGCGTGGGCCATCCCCTTTGGAGACTTTGGGGTATTCCTGCTCACCGCCGTGGCAGCCGCCTGCGTGGACGGGGTGTTTGTGATCATGCAGCGGTATAACCGCCCTCGGATCATGGCCATCCTGGAACGACGGGAAAAACGGAATAAGATACAGCATCGTTTATGATATGCCTTGCATGACAGTACTACGATAACTGAACGATAAAAAAGAGGTCATGGTATGAAAAACGTGTTGATTGGCGGGTTTACTTCTTTAATCGGCAGCATTTGGGCTTTAGCGATTGTTTTTCTTACGGGCAATCAGCTTGTTGACAGTTGGACCAACCCGCCTGGCAGGTTTTTAACCACCGTTATGGAAATGGATTTGTTATTTGTTTTTATTCTTTCTGTTGTACTCGTCATTGCTGGAATAGCCATTATGGCGAATGAGTTGTTTCACAAAGAGAAATAAGTTGCGATTAACGTCGGCTTAAATGCAAAATCCTCCGCATAATCATTTAAAATGCGGAGGATTTTATTGTTCTACGCAGGCATTTTTGTTATTCAGCCTCTACAAACACCATGCCGTAGGCATTGGGGCCGATGTGGGGAGCAATGCTGGGGCCGATAGCACAGGGCTCGCAGGAGATATTAATGCCCAGAGCAGCGAGCTTGTGCAAAAGGGCTTGGCAGTTGTTAGCACAGTAGGAATAGAGGGGGATAATGGGATGGGCTGAGTCCATCTTGAAGGAAGCGATGCGCTTGGCTAGCCCCTCAATGGCTCGGTGGCGGCCAAAGGCCTTGCCCCCCAGAGTGATGCGCCCATCGGGAGAAACCTCCAACAGGGGTTTTAATTGGGTCAGAGCGCCCAGACCAGCCAAAGCCTTGGGGATGCGCCCGGAGCGAGCCAGGTACTCCAGGGTATCCAGGCTGGCAAAGAGCTTTACCCGGCTGCGCATCCTTTCAAGGGTGGCGGCGATCTCAGCGGCTGTTTTGCCTAAATCCCGCATAAGGCAGGCATGAAGGGCCAGCAGCTTTTGCGCGGCAGTGCCGGTAAGGGTATCCACCAGATGGATGCCAGACCAGCCGCACATATCAGCCGCCATCTTGGCGCTCTGGAAGGTGCCGGATACGCCGGAGGACAGGCCCACGTACACGGCTTCTTCATTAGCCGCCTTGGCTGCCTCAAATTCTTTCAGAAAGGCCTCCGGCGAAGGCTGGGAGGTCTTGGCAATTTCATCGGCTAAAAGGCGCTGCCAAAAGGCTTCGGCAGATAGATCCACCCCGGGGGTAAAGGCCTCGCTGCCGAAAACAACCTGGGTAAAAACGCAGCGTACGCCATACTTGGCCAGCTCGGCGTGGGTGAAATCAGCGGCGGAGTCGGTGATGATGCGCATGAGGAAGCCTCCAAGAATAAATTTTAAAGAACCTATGAACGGTTTTTAAAAAACCGATAAAAATATTATAATGGAAAAGAACGTAAAAGTCAAGGGGGCGACACAAAGCCCCTTTTGCAAATGTAACAAATTCATAGTTCTTTTCAAAACTCATTTTCATTTTGCATTTAAGCAGGAATTGGCGGGGAGGAGGGAGAATACAATAAGGATGCCCTTTTTGGCATAGAAGGAGGAACCTTCATTGACGATGATCCAGCCGGATGCACCTGCCGCGGAGAAGATCGATGCCCAGCAGGTAGGCCGGGAATTATTTGAACGGGGAGGCATCCGCTTTTTATCCGGAGATCCCCAGCGCTTAAAATATCTGGCGGCGGGCTCCCCTCGCCGGGAGGTAACCCTGCCCCTGACAGGAAGCCCCGAATGTACCTGCGGGGAAAATACCCCCCGCCGCCCCTGCGCTCATGTGGTGGCAGCCACCCTGCTGGCCCGCCAGTCCGGTGCGCTGGGGGAGCTTTTGCGCCGCCGAGCCGCTTTAGCAGGCCCTGAGCTGCTTTGCGCCATGGACAGCGCCCTGCCCGAGGCGGGTACCCTGCGGATGGAATTGACCCTCTTTATGGAGGAGGAGCAGGGCCTGCCGGTAATCCGGGCAGGCATCCGGGTGGGGGAGGAGCGGCTGTACGTGGTGCGCTCCATTCCGCAATTTCTGGAATCCATTGATACGGGCGAACCCCTGGCCTTCGGCAAGGGCTTTATTTTCAACCCCCAATGGATGCGCTTCGGCCCCCGGGAAAAGCGGGTGCTTGGTATTTTGCGGGGCTTGAGCCTGGCTCAGAAGGAGGCGGGCATGGCCTTTTCCGGCACGGCCGGGCGCACCATGCGCCTGCCGGAGCCCTTTGTGGTGCAGCTGTTGGACGCCTTGGAGAAGCTCCCCTTCCGCTTGGCGGTGGATGGGGTGGCCTATCATATCGCCGGTGTTAGCCGTGAGGCTGCGCCGGTACACTATACCCTCTCCGGCTCCAGCCGGGGGCTGACCCTTTCCGCCCAGCTGCCCAACGGCCTGGTGCCCTTAACGGCAGACTGCCGGGCAGTGTACCTGGAGGGCCGGGTGCTTAAGCTGCCAGCTGCCCAGCGGCGGGTGCTGGCCACCCTGCTCAAGCACCAGTCTGAGGGGGAGGCTCAGTTTGATTATCCCGCCAAGGATGCCGCCCGAATCCTGGGAGAATTGGCGCCCTTCTTAAAGCTTACCGGCGTGGTGGAGCTGGATGGAGAACTGATGCGCCGAATCCGCCGGGAGCCTTTGCAGACCCGGCTCTATCTGGACCGGGAGGGGGCCATGGTGGTGGCCCGCACGGTGTTTGCTTATGGGGATATGGAGATAGACCCCTTTGAAAACAAAGAAGAGGAAGAAAAGCCTCTGCGCCGCTCCGATACCCTGCTCATGCGGGATGCTGCCGGAGAGCGCAAGGTGCTGGACGCTTTGGCCCACTGGGGCTTTCATATCATGAAGGGGCGGGTATATCTCCAGGGCCAGGAGGCCATTTACCTGTTTTTTACCCAGGGCCTGTCTGAAATGAACGAGATGTGCCAGGTCTACGCCAGTCAGGATTTCAAGCGCATGACCCCTCGCCGCCCAATGTTCAAGGGCGGCATGAAGGTTCAGGGCAGCCAGCTGGTTTTGACCTTGTCCGATGGGGATCAGCCCATGGAGGAGCTTTTACCCATTTTGGAGGCCCTGCGTTCCCGCCGCAAGTATTTCCGCTTGAAGGACGGCTCCTTCCTGGACCTGTCCCAAATGGGCGAGTGGGAAGACTTTGCTGATACGGTGGTTAAAAGCGCCCGCCAGGAAACCGGCGAGGGCCCCGATGGGGAGGTGCGCCTGCAGTCCTTCCGCACGCTGTATTTAAGCGCTCTTTTGAAGGAGCGGGAATTGCCCATTCAGCAGGATGCTTCCGTTACCCAGGCGGTGGATACCCTGACCCGGCCCGATGAAAGCCCTGCCCCGCAGCCGGTGGATAAGCTGCTTAGGCCCTACCAGCGCCGAGGCTTTGAGTGGCTGCGCGCCCTGCACCGGCTGGGTATGGGCGGCGTATTAGCCGATGATATGGGCCTGGGCAAAACCATTCAGGTCATTTCCCTCCTGGCCTGGGCGCGGGAAGCGGAGGGATCCGCCCCTGCTCTGGTGGTCAGCCCCACCAGCCTCACCTACAACTGGCAGGCGGAAATCGCGCGATTTGCACCCAAATTAAGGGTCATGGTCATGGGCGGCAGCCAGGCCCAGCGGGCAGCTCAGTTGGAGCAGTTCAAGCAAAGGAAGGGCGTGGACGTGCTCATCACCTCCTATCCCCTCATCCGCCGGGACATTGACCAGATGACGGATATCCCCTTTCGCTTCGCCATTCTGGATGAGGCCCAGCATATTAAAAACGCATCCAGCGTAGGCGCGGCGGCCGTGAAGCAGCTCACCGCCCGCACCCGCCTGGCCCTCACCGGTACGCCCATGGAAAACAATGCCGGTGAGTTATGGTCTATTTTTGATTTCGTGCTGCCCGGCTATCTGGGCAATTACAGCCAGTTCATCCACCGTTATGGGGAAGGGAAGGATGCAAAGGATCTCAACGCCCGGTTGCGGCCCTTCCTCATGCGCAGGCTCAAAAAGGATGTGCTTACCGACCTGCCTGACAAGATGGAAACCACCCTTTTGTGCCAGATGCCCCAGGAGCAGAGCCGGGTTTATGAGGCGGCGCTGCTCAGGCTCCGGGCCCGGGTGGATACGGTGCTCAAAGACAAGGGCATCGACAAGGGCCGTACCGAGGTGCTTTCGGCCATTACGGAGCTTAGGCAAATCTGTTGCCATCCCACCCTGTGCCTGCCGGATTACACCGGTTCTTCAGGTAAACTGGAGCTGCTTTTAGATGTGCTCCCCGGCGCGGTGGAGGCAGGGCGGCGGGTGCTCATCTTCTCCCAGTTCACGGCCATGCTCAAAATATTAAGGCGGCATCTGGAGGCCGAGGGCTTTGAGTGTATGTACCTGGATGGCGAGACCCCGGCCTCCCTGCGGCTGATGATGACTGAGAGCTTCAACCAGGGCAAGGGCCAGATTTTCCTAATCTCCCTAAAGGCAGGGGGAACGGGCCTGAACCTTACCGGGGCGGATATGGTGATCCACTACGATCCCTGGTGGAATCCCGCCGCTGAGGATCAGGCCACTGACCGGGCCCACCGCATTGGTCAAACCCGCAAGGTAGAGGTGGTTCGCCTCATCACTCACGATTCCATTGAGGAGCAGGTGGTGAAGCTGGGGCAAAAGAAGCGCGCCCTGTTTGACCGGCTGATAACCGCCGGCGAGCAATTGCCCACCAAGCTTTCCGAAGAGGATATTCGGGCCCTGTTTAAGTAATTACACCCCCCCTGCTTGTCAGGAGGGGTTACAGACTGTCGATAAAGTAACGGAAAAATACCAGGGATGCAATGAAGGGGCGTTGCCCCTTCATTTTTAAATCGTATCGACCGGCTTTGCCGGTCGGGCGGGGCGTTTA
>JAFUPO010000210.1 GCA_017481185.1 Clostridia bacterium
CCAGTATTGGCTGGGGTAGGAGTTGTTAATTCAGAATAGAGTGTTGTGCCTACAGCAATGGCATCAACTTCATAATACAAGATCGTATTAGTGCTTACGGTGATACCAGCAGGGCAATCTGCTGGAAAGCTATGATCCGGATTTGGGCAGGCTGGAAAGGCACGCAAGGCTTGTGCAGCACCCGGCCATTGAGGGGGTTGAGGAGGTTTGGCACTGGGAAACGGTAGCCGAGTACCCCAACGGGGGCAAGGATGTTGCAAAGGTCATTGATATTGAGGGCATTGAGGCTCAAGGGGCCTGGGAGGAGGAAGTGCCGTATCTTACGTACATCCCCTACACCCAGGAGGAGCTGGAGGCAATGGAACTTGAAAAGAACAGGCCCACAGAGGCGGAGCGCATCGCCGCCCTGGAGGAGGAAAACACGTATCTGAAGGAGACGCTGGAGATCCTTCTATCCCGGGCCACACAGGAGGAAACCGATGGCTAACCCTTGGAAGGAGCGGGCCTATGCGCTGAACCGGGCCCTGGCCCAGGAGACCCAAAAGGCCCGGGATATGGAGGCGGTGGCCAGCGCTCTTGTGGCGCTGCCCCCGGGCCAGCTGAAAAAGGTGCTGACCGATGAGGTGAAGGCGGTTTTGAAAAAGTACGGCTATAAGGAGGAGTAAGGAGTGGAAACGACCATGGCCCTGCCCATCGGCAGGGAAGCGGTGAAGAACGCGCAGAAGCTTCTGCGCAAATATAAGGCAGGCAAGACCCATTTGGAGCGGCGGGTGATTGCCTCTGAAAACTGGTGGAAATTGCGCAACTGGCGGGAGATCGACCCGAAAAAGCAGCAGGAGCCGGTGAGCGCCTGGCTGTGGAACTGCATCACTGGCAAGCACGCCGACGCTATGGCCGCCTTTCCGGAGCCTGCCATCCTGCCCCGGATGGCGGACGATAGAGGCGAGGCCCGCAAGCTCACGGCCATTCTGCCGGTGATATTGGAGCAGAACGATTTTCAGGAGGTGTACTCTGACTGTGCCTGGCAGAAGCTGTTGCAGGGCACGGCCATCTACGGCGTGTTCTGGGAAGGCTCCCGCTTGAACGGCCTGGGGGATGTGGCCATCCGCAAGGTGGACGTTTTGAACCTGTACTGGGAGCCGGGCATTTCGGATATCCAGCAGAGCCGTCACCTTTTTCATGTGGAATTGCAGGATAACGAGAGCCTTGTGGAGGCCTGGCCTCAATTGCAGGGGAAGCTGAAAAGCGCCGGTATGACGCCCAGCCGCTACGTGTACGACGATCTGGTGGACACCTCGGATAAATCCCTGGTGGTGGACTGGTACTACCGCAAAAAAGGCAAACTGCACTTTGTGAAATTCGTGGGGGAGGAGGTGCTCTTTGCCACCGAGAACGACCCAGAAAACTACCCCGAGGGCTGGTATCGGGACGGAAACTATCCCTTTGTGTTTGACCGGCTCTTTCCTGTCAACGGCAGCCCCTGCGGCTATAGCTACATTGATATTGGCAAGAGCGCCCAGGAATCCATTGACCTATTGAACCAGGCCATCATCAAAAACGCGGTGATGAGCGCCACCCCCCGCTACTTTGCCCGAACCGACGGGGCGGTGAACGAAAAGGAGTTTCAAGACCTTTCAAAGCCCTTTGTGCACGTGAACGGCAATCTGGGGGAGGACAGCTTAAAGCAGATCCACATGGCGCCGTTGGACAGCGTGAATCTGGCCAT
Source organism: Clostridia bacterium (assembly GCA_017481185.1). The sequence continues at coordinate 1,727 of JAFUPO010000210.1, forward strand.
CCTCAACAACAAGATCGAGGAACTGAAATTCACCTGCGGCAATACGGATGTGCAGGCCGGGGGCGCTGTTTCCGGCGTTACCGCCGCCAGCGCCATCGCCGCTTTGCAGGAGGCCGCGGGCCGCACCAGCCGGGATTCTGCCCAGAGCGCCTACCGGGCCTACAGCCGCATGATCACCCTGGTGATTGAGCGCATCCGCCAGTTTTACGACTGGTCAAGGCAGTTTCGCATCCTGGGGGAGATGGGGGAGGAAAGCTTTGTGACCTACGATAACGGAGGCATCCGGCCCATTCCCCTGGGCCACGGCTTCGGAGAGACGCAGATGCGCCTGCCGGTGTTTGATATCCAGGTCAGCGCCCAAAGGGAAAGCCCCTACACCAAGATGAGCCAGAACGAGTTGGCCATCCAGATGATGGGGCTGGGGGTGTTCAATCCCCAGCTCAGCGACCAGGCCCTGATGCTTTTGGACATGATGGACTTTAAGGGCAAGGATGAACTGATGCAGAAGATCAGCAAAAACCAGGGGCTGATGGGGCAATTGAAGCAGTTTCAGCAGATGGCGCTGTCATTGGCGAAAAAGTATGAGCCCCAGATGGCCCAGGGCCTGGAGGCCGCCATGCAGAAGGGCCAGCCTTTTGCGCCTGAAAGCAAGGGTGTGCGCCTGCCCGAAAGCGACAACATGGCCGGAAGGGTCAGACGGGAGCCGGTGAACGTTCAAAGGGCCAGGGAACAGGCGGAGGAGGCGGCTACGCCGCAGTGAAGCGTTAAGAACTAAGCGTGAAGGGGTTTAGTTTGTCAGTTCCACCCGGAAGGAACCATGCGAAAGGCGTTTGTTCCTTCGGGAGCGGGGTTCAGGCCCGGCCCGGCGGGCGGATACAGGATCCGCCCCTACGATAATTCGACCGTTCTTTGAAGAGGGAGCGCGAGAGGTGAACAATGCGACGCGGCAGCGAGCAGTGCGACGATTGAGGTTGCGGATAGCTTTCTTTCAAGAAAGTTACTCCATCGCAAAAACAAATACTGAAAGTTCTTTGAAAGGAGAGCGCGAGAGGGAGACTTTCTTTCAAGAAAGTTTCCCTCTCGCTGAATAAGAAGCAATGTCAACGACCATGGAAACGGAGCTGCGCAAGGTGAATTTGAAGGGCGTGAGCCAAAACACCCAGCAGCAGATGAAGAATTACGAGGCGTACAAGCCCTCCCAGGGGGTGGAGGCGGCCCAGAAAACCTTTGAGGCCACCCAGGGGGCCAAGCCCCAGGCGTACAAATCCCAGTATGATGGGCAGATTCAGGCAGCCTACGACAAGATCATGAACCGGGAGGGCTTTAAGTACGACATGAACGCCGATCCCCAATACCAGCAGTACAAAAACCAGTTTGTGGGCCAGGGCCGCCGGGCCATGATGGACGCCCAGGGTCAGGCGGCGGCCCTCACCGGCGGGTACGGCAGTTCCTACGCCGCCACGGCGGGCAGCCAGGCCTACCAGCAGTATCTGGAAAGCCTCAACGAGGTGATTCCCACCCTGTATGAGCAGGCCTATGACCGCTACGAACAGCAGGGCCAGAACCTTTTGAGCCAGTACGAAATGGCCGTGGGGGCTGACGAGCGGGATTATTCCCGCTGGGTGGACGCTTACAACCGCTGGGCCCAGGAGCTGGCCAGCGCCGAAAACACCTACAACACCGAGCGCAATTTCGACTACGGCCAGTTCCAGGATAGCCAGAGCTATTGGCAGCAGATGGCTCAAATGGAAAACAGCGATTACTGGCAGGGCCGGGACCAGGCCTATCAGCTGGCCCTGACCATGCTCCAGGCCGGCCAGACCCCCTCGGCGGATATGCTGTATGCGGCGGGGATTTCTAACGAGGACCTGGCGAAATTGCAGAGTATGTATGCGCCTAAGAGGAGTGGGGGGAGGAGGACACCGACGGGTACACTGGATATAAGTGATTATCTTGGTTTGCAGAAAGCTTATATCTCGGGCGGCCTTGAGGAGTACAATCAAGCAGCCAAAGCAATTCAGTCAAGTAAAGGAGTCAGCGCCAGAGAAACAGATGCAGCAAGAAGTTTGATCGGTACAAGCAGCCTTGAAAGACGAATTGCAGAGATCAAACGCCAGAGCGCGCAAAAGAAATGATCCCCCTCACTGACTTCCTCACCCACATTTCGGCCATCGCGGCTGAGTCCCCGTCCTACCGGTTGGGCGGGGACGGCTCCGACGGCAGCTGCGACTGCATCGGCCTCATCATCGGGGCCATCCGCCGGGCCGGGGGCAAGTGGCCGGGCACCCACGGCTCCAACTGGGCCGCCCGCAACGCCATGGCTTCCTTAACGGAAAACCCTGCTTTGAAGCCCGGCCTGCTGGTGTTCAAGGCCCGCTCCCCTCAGGATGGGGGCTATAATCTGCCGGAGAAGTACTTATCCGGCAGCGACCTTAACGACTACTACCACGTGGGGGTGGTGACAAATACCGCCCCCCTGGAAATCACCCACTGCACCTTCACGGGAGAGGTGAACGGCATTGCGGTGGATACAAAAATCGGCGCCTGGCGCTTTGGGGGGATGCTGAAAATGGTATCGGACGTGCCCATGGAAATGGCCACGGTTCGGGCTTCCTCCGGCAAAACCGTGAATCTGCGAAAGAATCCCGGCGGGGATTTATTGGACAGAGTGCCGGTGGGCAGCTGTGTCAATGTGCTGGAGAAGGGCGACCAGTGGTCACAAATCGCCTGGGAGGGCCACATGGGCTTTATGCAGACCCGCTTCCTGGACTTTGAAGAAGCCGCCGACCTTTTGACGGCCCTCAAGGCCCTCATCACCAAATACGAAAGGGGGTGAAAGCATGGGTGAAACTGTGTGGGTGGGGCTTTTGTCCCTGGCGGGCACCTGCGTGGGGAGCCTGGCGGGCATCCTCACGGCCAACAAGCTGGTGAACTACCGCCTGCAAATGCTGGAAAGCAAGGTGAACCGCCACAACCATCTCATCGAGCGCACCTACCAATTGGAGGGCCGCATGAACGAGGCGGAGCACGATATCAGGGAACTAAAAAGAAAGAGCTGATTTTTTATACCTGGATAATTCCGTTTAAGGATCAATGAAAGAACCACAAAGGAGATGTTTGTAGAGAATGATCCCAGCAAAAGCCCAAACAGAGCATCCCAAGAAATCATTCATACCCTACTGGCAGATGAAAACCACAAGGGAAAATTCAGCGCAGGCAACCAACCGGGCCATATTGTTCCCGAAGGCGGAATCGCCTGTGGGAAAATGGTTCACAGGCAGCGAAAAAAGAGCGCAGGGAACCGATCTTCGGCAAAACCTGATCGACAAAGCGCCCGGTACGCACAAAATCACTCCGCTCCCTCTTGCCAAACCACCCAAACAGACAAGCAGCCAGCCCCAGGAAGATTTGGTGACATGGTATAAACGGCAGACCAACGAAATGCGGGATCGGCGGTGGCAAAAATGGGTGAAGCAGGATATTTATCAGCGGGAGCTGGCGTACTGGCAGAACAGGGCGGCGGCTATGCAGGAGCCGGAGTTATACGAAATGCAGGCCGGCCAGGACTATGCCGGTTACCTGACAGGGCGCAAGACCATCTCCGCCTATGACGGTCTCAAGGCTACCCGCCAGGCCAATCAAAAGGCGCTGGATGAGGTGAACGCCGCCTATGATGAAAAGCTGGCGGCTATGCAAAGGGCCTACGGCCTTAATGGTCAGGATCCCATGAGCCGGTTTTTGCAGACCTATTTTCCAGAGGAGGGCTACACCCTGAATTTGCCCCAGTGGGAGCAGATCAACGGCCTGTACGAGACCCTTTCGGATGAAGAAAAGATGCAGTATGCCCAACTGTACAACCAGGCTCTGGCTTTTGAAGAGGAGTTGGCAGCGAATCCGCAGTATCAGGCGGATTTAAAGGAGCTTCAGGGGCTTGAAGGCCGCAAGGACACCATCACCCGGGGCATAGCGGGAAACGATTACCAGCTGGCGCAAGAACAGGAGGCTTACCAAACGGCCCTTGCCCAGAACCAGGAGATGCTGGAGATTCTTATCGCCATGGAGGAGGAAGAACCGGGCTCCGGCACAGCCCTGGGACAGATGCTGGACGACCTTGCTGCTTACGGCGAATATCAGCCGGTGGAAAGCCAGCTCCAAAGCGCCTGGCAGACCATGGCGGATATGGGCATGGCCCAGGACATGATCCAGGACCAAATGACCAGCTTTTACACCAACCAGGAAGCGGCCCTGGAAAAGGTGCAGAAGCTGATCGCCTTTGCCCAGGAAAAGGATCTGCCCCAGGAATACCTGGATAACCTGTACCGGGCTCAGGCGTTTTTGCAAAGCCAAACCAGCCAGGCCCGGGACTTTGGCCTCAGATACAACAGCGACTTTGTCTCCACGGTGGCAGCCTATAAGGAGCAAAACGGCATTGTAACGGCCATGACCACCGAGCCCCAGCCCCTCAAGGGCGAGGCAGAGAACACAAAGCACCTTCGGGAGGACGAGCGGGACGCCTACTATTACCTGAAGGCCACCCAGGGCGACGAGGCTGCCAAGGATTACCTGAAGCGGCTGGAACGGACCCTGAACTACCGTGCCTCCAACGATTTGGCAGGCAAAAGCAAGGCCTTTGCCAAGGATGAGCCTGTGGCCGCCACGGCCCTGTCCATCGCGGCCAGCCCGGCCAAGGTGGCGGGTGTGTTTTACAGCCTGGGCTGCTGGATATCAGGGGAGGAGATCGACCCATATCACCCGGCGTTCAACGCCAACGTATTTGTGGAGGAAACCCAGGGAGAGGTGAAGCGGCAAATCGACGCCATTTATCCGGAGGGGACCTTCGGCAACCTGCTGGCCAACCTGGGCTACGGCGTTTTGACCGACGGCACCGAAACCATGCTGGGCGTGGCGCTGATGGGCCCCACCGGGGCGGCGGTGGTCCAGGGCATGGGCCAGGCGTCGGATACCCTGCGGAATGTGAAGCTCCGGGGCGGGTCCGACGATCAGGCCCTGATGCGGGCCGGGGCCAGCCTGGTGGTAGAGGCCCTGACGGAGAAGCTGCCTTTGGACTCCCTGAGCCGCATTTTGAAGAACAATGATGTGGCGGGGCTTAGAAAGCTCATAGGGAATACCCTTTCCGGCGGGATGCAGGAGGGAATCGGCACGCTGATCTCCGGCAGCCTGGACTACCTGACGGACGAGCAGATCATGGGGGCATTAAGCCAGCGAAAACAGCTGATGTACGACAGCGCCCTGGCCACCGCCTCGGGCATGGTCACCCATGGAGCAGGCACCTTGACGGCTGGGCTTAATGAGTGGCGGGACGATAGACAAGGCTTTGGCGTGGCACAACAGGAAAATCATGCAGATGTGCAGAATCAAATGAATGAGGAAACTGATTCTGAACCGCCTCAATACAAAACCTTTACGGAGGAAGAAGTTGAGGAATACGCATTTGCAGCTATTCAGGGATCGCCTAAAGCTGATGGTGTTATGCTGGGACGCTATGAGAAGGGGTCTGAGCATAGCTACGATAAGCTAGCTGTGAAATATAATTGCCAGTATTTTTATCTTGAAAAGTGGGATGAATTGGTAAAATTTTATGGAGAGAAACAACTGTGGCGAATTAATGAAAAGTTTCTTGACATTCAGACCAGCTCGGGAAGAGACATCTACTTCTCTCATGATCCCCTTGCAAAATACAAGCCCAATAGCGGCTATGATCAGGAATTGATATATGCGGAAGAATAAGTATGCTTTTGAACAGGAAGGAGAACTATGGCATGGAATCAGGTAATGCGCAATCCATGGGTGAGCAGTGTTATGAATATGCGAAGAAATGTATGGATTTCTACTTCGGCAGAGATATAGAGTTAGTAAACGGATACATAGCTGTTGAATACATGAATGAAATGAGATTAGAGTATCGCTATCTTCCTAAGCATTTGACAATAGAGATTGAAGCGTCAAGAGGTTTCCTGGATGCTTCAATTATCAGGGAAGACGGTGGATACAGATTTCTGAGTAATTTGCATACCGAAAGATTGCCTTTTCAGGAGCGTGAGGAGCATACCCAGTGGTATTACAGGCCGTTAGACATTGAAGTGGCCATTGCTTTCATGGTCAAGATGGTGCAGCAAGACATTGTTTTCCATATCCGCAAAGGTAAAAAGCTTTACGCCGACGAGGGCGGAACGCTTCGGCTGCTGCCAACATGATGAGGGAGGAACCATGGAAAAGATCTATAAAGATATGCGAACCATGGCATTAACACTGACCCCGAAGGATGTGGGCGTGACCCTGGACAATGAAAAACAGGTCTATGCAGCGGTGGCGGATTTGCGGGTAAAAGGCGGGTTGGCAAGCCTGTTTTGCGCCTTTGACGGCACGGTGAGCCTGTATTACAGCACCGGCGGCGGGATGCTGGGCCTTGGAGAAAAGGAACCCATCCGCAAGGCTGCCATGAGCTTTCTGGTTAGTGCGGGACAATGTTTGCCCGGGGTAGAAAAGGTCAAGGCGTTCCCAGCGGAGACGGAGTGCATACAGGTATACTTGCTGGCCAAGGAAGGCCTGTACCGGCAGAAGATCACCTGCACACCCCATGACAGCCGGGAAGCGCAGTTTTTGAACTTCTTGGTGCAGAATGTCTTGAAAGCGATTCGGGAGAACGCTGAGCAGATGGTAAAAGGCTAATGTTCATTGGTTTGAGAATCCCACAGCTCCAGGACGCTATAAAGGAAAGGCGAAAGAATAGCTGGATTGATGCGAGTAAGATTTCTCGGAAAAACAGAGAGACTGGTGTTGACCCATGGAAAGGTATATGAGGTGCTGTCGGTAGAAAAGGGTTGGTATCGAATCGTGGATGACTCAAGCGACGATTACCTTTATCCACCGGGATGGTTTGAAATCGTTGAGGATGATGAACAGAAATCCTTGGATTTGGCGATCAATGGTCCGGAACGGTTACGGCTATGGAAAGACCTGAAAAGATGTATTGCCCTTTGGTTAATCGAGTCATAAGCGAAGAACTTTGCTATGAAACGGTATTTGCCGTGACTGGATTAGTTAAGCTATCAACGGCTCCAGAGATGGAAATTAAAAATCGTGAAGATGCCAGGAGAATTTGCGACAACTGTAAATTCAGCAACTTTGATTGAAGCATCAAAGCCAGGGCGGAGATTTCTCTCCGTCCTTTTTACGTGCCTGTTCAGCTGCATCCATTCAATCGTCTGCGGGCTGGACAGGGGAGGCGGGCCGTGATATAGTAGTGAAAAATGAAAAGAAGTGTCGAATGGACGGGCGGAAAGGGTGGTTGTATGATTTCACAGGTGTTTGTGAGCCTGCTGGCGATCATCGCGGGCATTGTGGCCTGGGGCTTTATAAAAAGCGGGTCATGTGGAAGTGGATCGTTTTGTATTGGTGCGTGCTCACGGTGAAAAACGTGGTGGATCTGTTTGCGAAATAAACCGTTTAAGGAATTTTTAAAATTCCTCTTGCGGAATTGTTTGCCATGGTATATAATAAGAGCGTCGGTGGCGGCGCTTTTTTTGAACCTTGAAAACTCCACATTCGGAATCTTATAATAATGGATGGTATCTTTGACGGAATTGGATGGGGATGGCCTGCGTTGCTCGCCCATTAATTATTCTTTTTAAAATGAAAGTTCTTTGAAGAAGGGAGCGCGAGGGAAGGAACTTTCTTTCAAGAAAGTTCTTTCCCTCGCAAAAAAGGAGAAAATATGACACAAAATCGATTGAGATCCAAAGTGGTATGGGCTGCTATTGCGGCCCAGGTATTGGCAATTCTGGTGGCCCTGGGGGTCATCGACACGGGGCTTTCTGAAACCCTGAACGGCCTGGCCCTGAGCGTTTTGCAGGTGCTGGTGGCCTTCGGCATCTTGAACAACCCCACGGACGAGGGGGGCTTTTGATGATCGCAGTGGAGGTGCAGCCCTTGGCCGGGGGCGGGGTGGCGCTGCACATGGCGGGCCACGCCGGCGCGCCTACGAATCTTGAAGGCCATGACCTGGTGTGCGCGGCAGCGTCCATCCTCTGCTGCACGATGGCGGAGGTGATAAAGGCCCACTGCCCCCGACCGGTAACGGAAATGGCCTGCGGCCGGGCGCATCTGAAAGGGGTGCCGGAAAGGGGCCGGGAGGCTGCCTTCCTGGCCGCATGGGAAGGACTTTTGCTGGGCTTTAAGCTGCTGGAGAAACAGTATCCCCGTTGCCTGGAGGTGACAGGGTGGAGGTAGTGATCCCCGCCCCGTCGGATAAGCAGCAGGCCTTTTTTGAAGCCCGTGAAAAGCACATCGCCTATGGGGGCGCCCGGGGCGGCGGCAAGAGCTGGGCGGTTAGGCAGAAAGCGAAAATGCTCTGCTGGCGCTATCCGGGCTTTAAGGCGCTGATCGTGCGCAAAACTTACCCGGAGCTGATCAACAACCATGTGGCCCCCCTGCGGGAGGAATTGTTTTCGCTGGCGGAATACAACAAGGCGGACAAGCAGTTCACCTTTCCCAACGGCAGTATCATCAAGTTCGGCTACTGCGCCGATGATTCCGACCTGGATCAGTACCAGGGGGCGGAGTACGACGCGGTTTTCCTGGACGAGGCCACCCAGCTTAGGGAGGAGTGGATCAAAAAGATCATCGCCTGCGTGCGGGGCGTGAACGGCTATCCCAAAAGGGTGTACTACACCTGCAACCCCGGGGGCCCGGGCCACGCCTATGTGAAGCGCCTGTTTGTGGACCGGCGCTTTGAAAAGGGCGAGGAGCCGGGAGAATATTTGTTCATCCAGGCCCGGGTGACGGACAACCACGCCCTCATGGCTGCCCAGCCGGACTATGTGAAGCAGCTGGAAGCCCTGCCCCCCAAATTGCGGGACGCCTGGCGGGATGGGCGCTGGGACCTTTTTGAAGGCCAGTTTTTTGAGGACTTCGTCAACGACCCGGACCATTATGGGGACCAGCGGTTCACCCACGTCATCGCGCCCTTCGCCATTCCCCAGGGGTGGACGGTGTGCCGCTCCTTCGACTGGGGCTACGCCAAGCCCTTCTCCTGCGGCTGGTGGGCGGTGGACTACGAGGGCACGGTGTACCGCATCCTGGAATATTACGGCTGCACCGGCAACCCGGATGAGGGTATGAAGTGGCCTCCGGACAAGGTATTTGCCCGCCTGGCCCAGATGGAGCGGGAGCACCCCCTCTTAAGGGGCCGGGCCATCACCGGCGTGGCGGACCCGGCACTGTGGCAGGCCCAGACCGGCGAATCCTTCGCAGACGCCGCCGCCCGCCACGGCCTGTATTTTCAGAAGGGGGATAACTCCCGCATCCCCGGCTGGATGCAGTGCCACTACCGCCTGGCTTTTGACGAGAAGGGTTACCCCCGGATGTATGTGTTCAATACCTGCAAGGACTTTATCCGCACCATCCCCACCCTGTGCTACGACCCTAGGGAGGCGGAGGATTTGGATACCACCCAGGAGGATCACATTGCCGATGAGTGGCGCTACTTTATGATGACCCGGCCCATTGTGCCCACCCCGCCCCAGGTGGAGGCGCCAATGCAGATCAATCCGCTTGAATGAGGGCAGCGGGGGAGGGGATTTGAACGAAGCGCATTGCTCCATCGGGCACTGCGTCCAGGCGCCGCCTGCGGCGGAAGTTAAGAGTGAAGAACTAAGAGTGAAGAGTTTTAGTTTCTTATC
>JAFUPO010000211.1 GCA_017481185.1 Clostridia bacterium
CGATGCGGCCGGGGTTACCCACCACGGTGAAGTTGGGAGGCACATCCTTCAAAACGATGGATCATGCGCCCACCTGTTAATGATCACCAATGGTGATTGGGCCCAGCACATTGGCGCCGGAGCCGATGGTGACGCCGTTGCCGATGGTAGGGTGGCGCTTGCCCACATCCTTGCCGGTACCGCCCGGGGTCACACCCTGGTAGATGGTCACATTATCACCGATGACAGTGGTTTCACCGATGACCACTCCATCCCCATGGTCAATAAAGAAGCCTTGACCAATGGTAGCGCCAGGATGGATCTCAATGCCAGTCTTGTTTCTTGCCCGCTGGCTGATCCACCGGGCAAGCAGCACATGGCCCTTTAAAAAGTGCCTGTGGGCCCTGCGATGGGCGCGAATGGCCCGTATGCTGGGATAGCACAAAAGCACCTCCAGAGCCGAAGTAGCCGCTGGGTCGCGGCTCATGACCGCTTCTATATCACGCTTTAATTGCTCAAACATTTCAATTCCCCCTGAAACATGGTATGTGAGGGAGGACGCGAGGGAACCCTCCCAGAAAACTTCATAAACAGATTGGGGGGAAGTGAATCCCGTCAGACGGATAAGTGGGTCCGAAGGGATCCATCCCCCCGGATACATCGCTGAGCAACGTAAGACATAAGCATACCTCGAAACATATAGCAATCTAAAACAGTATACCACAACTTGCACAAAGATGCATTGCCTTTGATAAAATAAAGGTTTTCTTAGAGTGAGAGCGCGAGAGAGGGTATTTCTTTTGCAAAAGAAATACCCTCTCTCGCAAAACGCTCCTTACGCCTCCACACGGATGACGCTTTCCACCTGGGCGATTTCGGGATCCAGGTGATCCAGAGCGGCGCCCATGGACTTTTCAAAGGTCTGGTGGGTCACAATGATCAGGGGCAGGCGGCCATCCTCCACGGCAGTTTTCTGCATCATAGAAGCGATGGAGATGCCCTCCTGGGCAAAGCAGCCGGCAATCTGCATCAGTGCGCCGGGGGTGTCCTTTACGGAGAGCCGCACAAAGAAGCGGGTCTCCCAGTTATCCGCAAAGGTCATCTCGGGGGCGGGGGCTTCTTCATTCTTAAAGGTGGGGTGGGGGTGCACATCGGCGGCAGCGTTCAAAATATCCGCCACAACAGCGATGGCGGTAGGCATATCGCCCGCGCCACGGCCCTGGAACATCATTTCCTGGCAGGCATGGCCCTTAAGGTACACGGCGTTAAAGGAGCCGCTGACAGACGCCAAGGGATGCTCCTTGGGGATAAAGGTGGGATGCACACGGGTCTCCAACGTCATGCCGTGGCGCTTGGCAATGGCCAAAAGTTTCACCACATAGCCCATTTCCTTGCCGCAGGCGATGTCCATGGGCGTGACCTTGGTAATGCCCTGGCAAAAAACCTTGTCGAAGGGCACCCGGGCATGGAAGGCCAGGGAGGACATGATAGACAGCTTGTAGGCAGCGTCAAGCCCCTCCACATCAGTAAAGGGATCGGGCTCTGCCAAGCCCAGGCGCTGAGCATCCGCCAGCACGGTCTCGTAGCTGTCGCCCTCGTCGGTCATACGGGAGAGGATGTAGTTGGTGGTGCCGTTGACGATGCCCATCAGGTGATTCACCCGGTTGGCGTGAAGGGAGCTGTTCAAAACGCGGATGATGGGGATGGCCCCGCACACGCTTGCTTCATAATAGAGGCCCACGCCGTTTTCCTGAGCAGCCTTTTGAAGCTTAGGCCAGTTCAAAGCCAAAGCCACCTTATTGGCGGTAACCACGGTTTTTTGATGGTTTAGGGCCCGCAGCATATAATCCGCCGCAGGCTGCTCCCCGCCCATAAACTCCGCTACCAGGGTGATCTCAGGGTCTTCCACCACCTGAGCCACATCCTCGGTGAGAAGGCCCTTATCCACAAAGTTCAGGCGGGGGTCGTTCGCATCCTTCACAAGGATCTTTTTGATGTTGATTTTTAAGTTATGGCGATGGGCGGTTTCATGCTCAAAATCCTTGATGAGCCGGTAAACGCCGCCGCCCACATTGCCGCAGCCCAAAAGGCCGATGGTGAGGGTCTTCATGGCAAAAACTCCTTAATGATTGCGTTCGTAAATAATGCGCAGGCCCTTTAAGGTCAAAAGGCCGTCCAGCACATCAATGGATTTGGATTCGTCAGTGACCAATACCGCCATGCCGCCGGTAGCCACTACCTGCACATGGTCGTTGCCCAGTTCCTTCTTTATGCGCTTAATCAGGTAGTTTACCTGACCGATGTGGCCGTAGATGAGGCCCGCCTGGAGGTTGGTGACCGTGGTACGGCCGATGACAGATTCCGGCTTCACCAGTTCAAATTTGGGCAATTTGGAGGTATTGGAAACGATGGCCTCGCTGGCCAATTTGATGCCGGGGCAGATGCAGCCGCCCAGGAATGCGCCGTGCTCGTCCACCACGCCGAAGGTGGTGGCGGTGCCAAAGTCGATAAAAATGCAGGGGCCGCCGTAAAGCTCATAGGCTGCCACCGCATTAGCGATACGGTCGGAGCCCAGCTCCCGGGGGTTTTCATAGCGGATGTTGATGCCGGTCTTGATGCCTGGGGCCACAAACATGGGATCCAGATGGAAATAGTTCTGGCACATATGTTCAATGGTGTAATTGATATTGGGCACCACGCTGGAGATGGCAATGCCCTCCACCTGCTTCATATCGATGCCCTCATGGGCAAACAGGCCGGAGATGATGAGGCCGTATTCGTCGGAGGAGTAGGAGCGGGAGGTGGAAATGCGCCAGTATTTGACCATTTCCTCCCCCTTGAACAGAGCAGTTTTAATGTTGGTGTTGCCAATGTCCAGGGTCAGGATCATGGATCAGCGTTCCTTTCTGTGGGAGAGTTTAAAAAGGGCTGAAAGCACCGGAGGCACGATCACCGCGCAAGCAGCTGCCTCCAGGCCGCCGCCAATCAGGCCGGTGCCGCCAATGAGAGCCAGCACGCTGGTGGAATCCAGGCCGCACAGGCGGAAGAACACCAGCATCAGGCCCAGGTAACCAATGGTATTGGTTAGGCTGGCTGCAACGCCCGCGATGGCGGAGCGCACCAGGGGCTTGGCTTTAACGGCCAGCTTGTAGGCCAGGCAAGCCCCAGGGCCAATGAGCAGCCGGGGCAAAAGGCTCATGAGCACCACGCATACGGGGCTTTGAGCCATGAGCAAGGCCACTAGGGCCGAGGGCTGAGTAAAGGCATTCCACAGGCTGGAAAAAGCAAAACAGGCCCCGAACACCACGCCCCAGCGCCACCCCATCAAAAGCGCGCCTACAGCTACCGGCAGCGCCAAAATGGAGATGCGGATACCCGGCAAGGGGATCATTCCCAAGGGGGTAAAGCCCAGGAGCAGGATCAGAGCCATGAACAGGGAAGCGAGCACCATTTGCTTGAGTTTTTTGAACCTCATTTGAAACCCTCCGTTCAAGTTCAGTGACGATACCTGACGATATAAAAGGCGTATCTGCCGCTTCACATTGTCCGGCTCCCAAAGGATACCGGCAACACAGCATATACACCTTTATTATACTTGGTTTTGATATGATTGTAAAGGTAACGACTGGCCAATAAAAGGATGTTAAAGAATGAAGTTTTCTGGGGGAAGAGCGCGAGGAGGCTCCTTTTTTTCAAGAAAGAGGCTTCGGGCTTCGATAAGCCACGCATAACGGTGGTGGCATCGTCGCCGAACTCGGTCATTTACGAAAAGAAAACTCCCTCGTTCGTCTCCTTGCCGCCTTGTTCTGCGAGGCTTCTTGAAGTCCGAAAAA
>JAFUPO010000212.1 GCA_017481185.1 Clostridia bacterium
CCAGCGGCTTTGCGCCAAACTGCTTTTCGATCTGCTTGCGGATCTCCCGCAGCAGCTCGTCCTTCACGGACGCTTCGCACAGCACATAGTCCGGGGCAACGCAGGTCTGCCCGCAGTTGAGATACTTGCCCCACACGATGCGCTTGGCGGCCAGGCGGATATCCGCGCTGGCGTCCACGATGCAGGGGCTCTTGCCGCCCAGCTCCAGCACCGCCGGGGTCAGATGCTCCGCACAGCGGCGCAGCACTTCCTTGCCAACGGCCTGGCTGCCGGTGAAGAAGACCATGTCGAAGGGCTGATCCAGCAGCGCGGCGTTCTCCGCCCGGCCGCCGGTTACGACGGCCACATACTCCTTGGGGAAGCACTCGGCAATGATCTTGGCCACCACAGCGCTGGTGGCCGGGGAATAGGCGCTGGGCTTGACGATGGCTGTGTTTCCTGCAGCGATGGCGTCCGCCAGAGGATCGATGGTCAGCAGGAGGGGATAGTTCCACGGGCTCATTATGAGCGTGTTGCCATAGGGTACAGGCTGCTTGAAGCTGTGGGATGCAAACTGCGCCAGGGGTGTATACACTGTTTTGGGCCGCGCAAAATGGCGGGTGTGGCGAATCATATAAGAGATTTCCGACAGCACCAGCCCCGTTTCGCACATGAAGCCCTCGTAGGCGCTCTTGCCCAGGTCGGCCTTCAGGGCGGCATTGATCTGCTTATCATGCTGCTTCACCGCTGCATAGAGCTTCTTGAGCTGTGCAATGCGGAAGCTGACGGAAATCGTTGCGCCGCTGCGGTAATAGGCGCGCTGCTTTTCTAAAAGGGCCCGAATTTCCTGACTTGTCATGACGTAATGCTCCAATCTGCAACTTGATGGTAAAGGCTCTCCAGCTCCCGGGCGGTCATCAGCTTCGGCACCGGATAGAGGGGATTGGCCTCCCGCTCCGCGTGCTTGGCCAGAGCGGGAATATCCTCTTGGCGAATGTCTGTGAGCTTTTCAGAAAGGCCCATGTTTCCGTTGAGCCTGCGGATGGACTGGATAAATTTTTCCGCCCCGGCTGCAGGGGAATCCGCCGCTGTGCATACCCCGGCAGAGAGGCCCAGCTCATGCAGCTTTCGATGCGCGCTTGCGCCGTAGGCATCCAGCACATAGGGCATGATCACGGCGTTGGCCAGCCCGTGGGGCGTGCCGTACTGCCCGCCCAGCGAATGGGCTATGGCGTGAATGTAACCCACATAGGATTGGGAGAAGGCGGCCCCCGCTTTGTAGGCGGCGTGGAGCATATTTTCGCGCGCCCGCATATCCCGCCCGTTTGCATAGGCTTTTTCGATGTTGGCAAACACAAGGCGCACGGCGTCCAGCGCCAGCCTCCGCGTTTCCTTGGTGGTGGAGCGGCCGATGTAGGCCTCCACAGCGTGGGTCAGCGCATCCATACCGGTGGCGGCCGTCAGCTGGGGCGGAAGGGACGCCGTCATGGCGGCGTCCAGCACGGCATAATGCGGTATGAGGGGAAAGCTCATGATGGCATACTTGTCGCGCCGGTCGCTGTCAGTGATGACGGCTGCCAGCGTCACCTCGCTGCCTGTGCCGGCGGTGGTGGGGATGGCGATGAGCAAAGGCAGGCGACGCAGAACCCGCAGAATTCCCTTCATCTGGCGAAGGGTTTTGCGGGGATGCGCAATGCGCGCGCCAATGCCCTTGGCGCAGTCCATGGCCGAGCCGCCGCCAATGGCGATCAGGCTGTCGCAGCCCTGGGCGCGGTACAGCGCCACCGCCTCCTCCACATTGCGAACGGTGGGGTTGGGCTGCGTCTTATCATAGAGGGTATAGGCAATGCCTGCGGCTTGAAGGGCGGTTTCCACCGATAAAGTCAGCCCAT
Organism: Clostridia bacterium; assembly: GCA_017481185.1. Next base: position 1,872 of record JAFUPO010000212.1, read on the forward strand.
TGGCCACGATGCCCCTGTCCGTCACGATCAGAACAGATCGCTTATTTTCTTTGCGAAGGATCTGCGGCAGTTTGCTTACGGAACCAATGATCTGCGGCTCGCGATACGGCAGGATTGGCAGCGCAAGGCGAAAAGCTGTTTGAAACACACGGCAAAAAGCCGCTTTGATAAAATTCATCACAATTCCTTCTTTTCACTTTTCTGGGCCATGGCTTCCAACCCCTCGCTGATGGAGGCAAGGCAGCGGTAGAACAATAGGCGCTCCTCCTCCGTCATCCTGTCGCGGATATCCGCCAGCACGCCTTCGATCTTGCCTGCGATCTTTCTGCCGACCTCAATTCCCTTGTCTGTGAGAATCAAGGGGCTTTTGTACCGCTTGGCACTTTTTGACTCGCAGATCAGGTAGCCGTTTTTCTCCAGATATTCCACCGCCCGGGAAATCGCGGCCTTATCCTCCTCGCAGCGTTCGCACAGCTCCGTAGCAGTCAGCCCGTTCGAGGCGTACAGATAATGCAGGCAGGAAACATGAACGCTGCGCAGGCCATATTCAGCCATCTCCTGCGTTTTGATTTTACGGATATTGCGGTTGATGCGGTTCAACAGCACGGTAAAGGTTTCAAAACGGTTCTCCATAGAAAATCCCCCACTTTTGTTGATTTATCAACAAGCTGCATTATAGCCCCATACTGTTGATTTGTCAACAAGAAGATGCGAGAGAGGGTTGGGCTTTGTGCGGCCGCCGACCGTTGCCTTGAATGGGCGATTCTCAAAAGGATGAATCTTAGAAAGCGGGATTTCCACCACCTTTTCCCGCTGCTTTTCAAGTTTCATCACCTCCTGGGTCAGCCCATGGTAGGCTGTGGCAACCTTGCCTTGGGGATCGTAAGCGAAAATGCCCTCTGGGCTGGTTGCCATGGGCAGCACAATACCGCCAATTTTCAGCTAGGGATTGATCTGCCGCTGCACCCGGCTGACGGTTTTGAGCAGCTGTTTCATGCCTTTCGCCGGAAGGTACGGTGCCTGCACTGATGGGCTCGCCTATCGTAACGCTGCCCAAGCGTGTGGAAGGCGTGCAGGGCAGCTGGCCAGCCTGCGGATAGCCAGGGCCGACGCTCAGGAATATCCCCGCCGCTTATTGATGAAAACAGTCTCCTGAAAATGCTTTTACCTACGTTGTGGCGATAAGAATCAAATTGCAAAAGGGAATGATGCCCATACCCAAGCAGCTTGGCAAAGAAAATACCATACTTGCGCAGATACAAAAACCACGCTTCGTCACAAAATGACAGGCGTGGTTTTGCGTTCTTGATTCAAATGAGTTCGCCGCTTCAGGCGTTGCAGATTTGGGAGCCATTTCCTTAATCCTGCATCCCAACCGCCCACTGGGCCAATTGCATTAGGATGGGGCCCAGGGCTTGGGCCTTTGGGGTGATTTCATATTCCACACGGATGGGCACGGCCATATATTCCCGGCGGGATACCAGGCCGTCCGCCTCCATTTCCTTTAAGGACTTGGCCAGCATGGTGTTGGAAACGCCCCCAAGCTTTCGCTTTAAATCGTTATAGCGGGTGGGGCCGTCCGCCGTGAGAGAGCAGAGGATGGCCAGCTTCCACTTGCCGCCGATCATCTCCATGGCTCTTTGCAGGGGACAGGCGGGGGTGCAGGGGCAATTAGGCTGGGCGGGCATGGCAATCTCCTCCTGGTCGCTCTTATTTTTCTTACCTGCTCATATAAATCTGCGTAATTGACGCTCAGGTTCAGCATTACTACAATGATAGCAGGTAAGCAAATAAGAGTAAAGAGCAAATAAGGAGCTGTGCTATGGAATCCTTTGACCTTGCGGCGTATCTTGCCAACGGCGTTGAAAACATCGTAAAAAACATCCTTCGGGCCACCTTGCGGGATCCCAGGCAGAGCGCCTTTATGCTCAAATACAGCCTGGCCAGCCGGGAGGCCACCCAAAGGCGGGCTGCCTTTGAAAAGGAAGGGGAGCACATTCCCCCCTTTCTCATCGCCAGCATCACCAGCAGCTGCAACCTGCACTGCGCAGGCTGCTATGCCCGCCACAACCAGGCCTGCGGCGACGACGCGCCGGTGAAGCAATTGTCGCAGACGGATTGGCTGCGGCTCTTTCACGAGGCCCGGGATCTGGGCGTGGGCTTCATCCTGCTGGCGGGAGGCGAGCCTCTGATCCGCCAGGATGTGATCCGCGGGGCGGGAGAGGTGCCTGAAATCCTTTTCCCCATCTTCACCAATGGTACCCTGATGAACGATTCATACATTGAGCTCTTTGATCGGCGGCGCAACCTGATCCCCATTTTCAGCATTGAGGGACGGGAAAATGTCACGAACGAGCGGAGGGGCCCGGGGGTTTACCAGCAGCTGCTTTCGGGCATGGAGCGGATGCATGAGCGAAGGCTGCTCTTTGGCGCATCAGTCACCGTCACCCGGGAAAACCTAGAGGAAGCGGCCTCCTGCGGCTTTGTGGAGGAATTGCGCGGCCGGGGCTGCAAGGCCATCGTGTATGTGGAGTACGTGCCTGTGAGCCCGGATAGCCGGGACCTTGC
>JAFUPO010000213.1 GCA_017481185.1 Clostridia bacterium
CTGCTGCGCCCAAGCAGATGAACGCCTTGGACGTTACCTCCGATGCCAATGCCGAGGGTCTAGACTTTGTTTTGCAGGGCACCCGCATCAACCTCCTGGAGAACAAGGTGGCTCTGGCCGTGCCTGAAGGCAACCCTAAGGGCGTGGACTCCTATGACACGCTGATCGCCGGCCTCAAGAACGGCACCCTCATGCTTGCCATGGGCAATTCTGACGTGCCGGTGGGCCAATATACCCAGAAGATCCTGGCCTATTATGGCATCAGCGAAGAAGAACTGGTGACATCCGGGGTGATCACCTACGGCTCCAATGTGAAGGAGGTCACCACCCAGGTGAGCGAAGCCACTGTGGATTGCGGCATCATCTACGGCACCGATGCCTACTCTGCCGGTTTGACTGTTGTGGATACCGCCACTGCCGAAATGTGCGGCCAGGTCATTTATCCTGCCGCTGTTTTGAACGTAACCAAGAACGAAGAAGCTGCCAAAGCCTTCCTGGAATATCTCACCGGTGATGAAGCCAGCGCTGTGTTCGAAGCTGTAGGCTTCAGCCCTCTGTCCTAATGCTTTTACCTCGCGGGCAGCTCTCCATTGCTGCCCGCGTATTCATTCCAAACTTCAGGCGGGTGAAATGTTGTGGATTGGTTTCCTCTGATTAACTCCTTAAGAATTGCCGGGATCAGCACGGTAATCATTTTTTTCCTCGGCATCTTTGCCGCCTACTATATTGCCAAAGCGCCCCGGCTCATCAAAGGAATTCTAGATGTGGTGCTGACCATGCCTCTGGTGCTGCCGCCAACAGTGGTAGGCTACCTTTTGCTGCGGGTGCTGGGCCCTAAACGCGTCATTGGTATGTGGGCCCTGGAAACCTTTGGGCTTCGCCTCACCATGACCTGGTGGTCCGCCATCTTTGCAACGGTCGTGGTCATCTTTCCGCTCATGTACCGCACGGCGCGAGGAGCGTTTGAGTCCTTTGACGAAACGCTCGCCCATGCGGGTCAAACCCTGGGCCTCTCCAATACCTACATTTTCTGGCGAATTCGTATGCCTTACTGCCGCCAGGGAATCCTGGCCGGGACTGTGCTGGCCTTTGCGAGGGCGCTTGGTGAATACGGCGCGACCAGCATGATCGCCGGGTATACGCCAGGGCGCACGGCGACCATCTCCACAACCGTTTACCAGCTCTGGCGGACCAATAACGATGCCCTGGCTTTTCAGTGGGTCATGATCAATATGGCCATTTCAGCCGTGGTATTGCTGGCTGTGAATATGCTTGAAAAGAAGCATCGTGCAGAAAGGAGGGCAGCCTAATGGCCCTCTGCGTCGACATTGAAAAAGCTCTCGGAAGCTTCCGCCTCAAAGTAAAGCTCGAGGCTGAAAATAATGTGCTTGCCCTGCTGGGCGCATCCGGTTGCGGAAAGAGCATGACGCTCAAATGCATTGCCGGCATTGAAACTCCTGACCGCGGTCGAATCGTGCTCGACGGCACAACCCTGTATGATTCAGAAAAACGAATCAATCTTGCGCCTCAAAAGCGCCGATTAGGTTATCTGTTTCAGCAATATGCGCTGTTTCCGAATATGACAGTTTGGCAGAATATCGCCTGCGGGGTGCGCGACAAAAAGCAGGAAAAGGCGTTGGTTTCAGAAATGATCTCCGCCATGCACTTGGAAGGCATGGCTGCCCAAAAGCCCCGGCA
>JAFUPO010000214.1 GCA_017481185.1 Clostridia bacterium
ATCGTGAAGGCCTGCAACACGGCAGGCTGCGGCGACTGCTTCCTTTCCGGCCTCCTCTATGGTATGGAAAAGGGCCTGTCCCATGAGGACACCCTCCGTTTTGCCACCGCTACCTCCGCTGCCACGGCAGTCTCCTCCCTCTCTGTGGGGTATGATGACGAAGTGGCCCAGTCGCTGATGGATCAGGTCAAGATCGAACGAATCGTTTGAGAAAGGGTCTAATAATGAGTAATCTTTCTTATATGAAGATGCGTGAGGAAATGTGCCTCGCGGCTCGCAATATGTGGGACAAAAGGTTGACCAACGCCGCCGGCGGCAACTTTGCCGTTCGGGTGGATGACAACCGTATCCTGATCACGCCCTCCATGATGAGCGAGCATAAGTACTGCCAGCTGGAGCCCGAAGATATCATGCTTATCGACTTCGATGAGAATATCCTGGAGGCTAAGGAAGGCGCCAAGCTGTCCCGTGAAGGCAGGATGCACGTGCTGCTGCTCAAGGGCTTCAAGAACATCGGCGCAACCATCCATGCCCATCCCTTCCATTGTATGCCCTTTGTGGCCATGTCCCAGCCCATTCCCAATGTGACGGACGCTACCACCAGCCGCGGCTATGTGGAGTGCATCCCCCATTCCAAGGCCTTCTCCGAGGATCTGGCCAACAATGTGTATCAGTATTACGATGAGCGCCGTGAGCTGGCTGAGCGCAAGCCCATTGCCTGCATCATGCCCATGCATGGCGTGGTCGTGTCCGGCCCCACCTTCTCTGGCGCTTACTCCATGCTGGAGCGCATTGAAACGGACGCCTACTGCGTCTTTGCCAAGGCTGTTCTGTGGCCCTATCTGCCCCTTCCCAAGAACGACTAAGGGAGGCTTGAACCATGAATTGTGTCGCTTTTGATCTTGGCGGCAGCGGCGGTAAGCTGTTCAGCGGCCATTTCGATGGTTCCCGGATCGCGCTGGATGAGGTGCATCGTTTTGAAAACGGCGCCATCCAGCTGGGTCAGGGGCTGTACTGGGATTTTCTGAGCATCTGGAAGAACCTGTGCGCGGGCCTGCAGAAGGCTGGCCGACAGGGTAAGTTTTCTTCCCTGGGCATTGACGCCTTCTGCAACGACTTTGGCTTTATCGACGCCCAGGGACGGCTCATGGGCCCCATCCACAGCTACCGCGATCCCCGAACCATCCGCTGTTCTGAAGCCATCTATCAAAAAACCGCTCCCGAAACCCTCTACCGCAAGACCGGCAACCAGACTGCCCCTTTCAGCACCCTGATGCAGCTGGCGGCCATGCGTATCGAAGGCGACGATCTGCTCATGGATCAGGCGGATCAAATGCTGTTTGTGCCTGACCTGATGGCTTACTACATCACCGGCGAGCGCCTGGCAGAGCATACCCTCTGCTCCGTAACCCAGATGCGGCACGCTGATGGGTCAGGCTGGGTTGAGGACATCCTCAAGGCCCATAACATCCCTCAAAGGCTCTTTGCGCCGGTCATTGCGCCGGGCATGGTATCCGGCAAGGCTACGAAAGGCTTCCAGGCTGAGTGGAATGTGAACGGCTTTGACTTTGTTTCCGTTTGCGAGCATGACACAGCCTCGGCTTTTCTGGCGCTGCCCGGCAACGAGGATCGGGCTATCATCAGCAGCGGCACCTGGGCCATCGTGGGCTGCGAAACGGAATCCCCCATCGTCAGCGACTACGGTTTCCGCTTCAACTTCGCCAACGAAGGCAGCCTCCCCGGTCACAATCGCCTTCTGCGGAATGTGATGGGCACCTGGATCATTCAGCAGCTGCGGACAGAGTATGCTGCCCAGGGCGTGTACTACGATTACGGCGAATTGGTGCGCCTGGCTGATGAGAGTGAGCCCTTTGCTTTCCTGATCGACGTGGACCATGATGATTTCTATTCTCCCGGCAATATGTGCGAAAAGATCCGAAAGCATTGCTGGGCCCGCAAGGGCGGCCAGCCCGAGACCCCCGGCCAGCTGGTGCGCTGCATCTGCGAAAGCCTGGCCATCAAGTACCGCTATGCCATTGAACGCCTTGAAAAGCTGGCGGGGCGCGCCTTCCCTGCCATCAGCATCATCGGCGGTGGCGCCCGCGACGCCATGACCTGCCAGATGACGGCCTCCTGCTGCGCAAAGCCTGTGATCGCAGGCCCTACGGACGCAACGGCGCTGGGCAACATCCTGGTGCAGTTGCTGGCCCACGGCCAGATCGGCAGCATTGAACAAGGCCGCGAGCTGATCGCAAACAGCTTTTCCTTCAATGAGTACACGCCCAAGGATCATGAAGCCTGGAATGAGGTCTATCAGGCCTTTATGGAACACTTTGGCCTTGATACTGCCGAAGCCTGAGGCTTTAATCGAAGCGCCTTATCCAAGAAGATAGGGCGCTTTTCGTTGGGATACCACAATGAGTAAGTGAGGAACTGGCATGATCGGTGATATGCATTGCCACAGCGTATACTCTGATGGATTCAATACCGTTTACGACCTGGCGGACTATGCCTCACGGGCCGGATTGACTCACCTGGCGCTGACAGACCACGATACCATGATGGGCGTGCCTGCGTTGCAGGAGGAGGCGTCAAAAAAGGGGATCACTGTGATCCCCGGCGTTGAGTGCACCTGCACAGATCCCCAAAGGGGGCGCTCGGTACATATGCTTTGCTACGGTCCCAAGCACCCTTTGCAGCTTCAGGCCCTCTTGAATGTGACCCTCAGGCGCAGGCGTGACGCCAAGCTGGCCATGACGGATCTGATCAGCAAAAAATATCCCCTTACACGAAAGGATGTTTTAAAGGCCAGTGCGCAAAGCGCTTCCATCTATGAGGTTCATGTGATCAGCCCCCTGGCGGCCATGGGCTATACCCCCGCTGTATGCGGCGAGCTGCTCAAAGAGCTGATCGGCAAACAGGGCAGCTGCTATGTTCCCATCCAATACCCCAGCGTATGGGAGATGGTGCGGGTCATGCGGGAGGTGGGCGGCACCATTGTGATGGCCCATCCCGGCCAATTTGATTCCATGGCTCTTGCCCATGAACTGGCTCAGGCACATCTGCTGGACGGGGTGGAATGCTTCCATCCCCGCAACAGCATCCCGGTAACTAATCAAGCTCTTGCCCTGTGCCGTGAGAAGGATCTTTTGATCACCGGCGGCAGTGATTTTCACGGGATGTATTCTGCCAAACCCCATCCCCTTGGGTTTTGCACCACCAGCCAGGATCAGCTTTTGCGCCTGTTAGAAGCTGTTGCATCCCCCAATTGAGAGCAAAGCAGTTTTTGATCCTCGATGCTGCATGAAACACCTGCAAAGCGGGAAAATACACCCCATGATTTAATGCAGATTTATTCTGGAGGCCTGCCTCAAATCGAAAAAGTACGGCCTGAAGGCTGCCAGCGATAATTTCACAAAAAAGTGCTTAAAACCCTGGAAGCTCAGTGTTTCCAGGGTTTTTCCTTTTTTTGCGCGGTTTGATTCATTCTGCCTAACCTGATCCATTTGAGAAAAGGTAAATATGGGTAAAAAAACGAGTACAATAACCGCAGATTACCCTTGATGCGCCTCTTGGGTTGTTGAGCGTAGACAGCTTCAAGCCATGAAGGATGTGAAGTCGTCACAGATTGATAACGCACAATTAAATTGTCCTCCCCATACAATAAAAGTGTGCCGTTCGCAGATTGCGAATCTCCGGTGTAGCAGGTAAGTGTTCTGCTTGCTGAAACACTAGGGGAATAGAAAGGAACCTCTCTTGCTCGGTGCTGTCGGGTTGAGTTTGGTTTGCAGCGCTGCATCTTGCATACGAGCGGCATCTATTGGTTGTTAAGCGATAGTAGGAAATGAAGGTATGAAGGTGGGAACTCGACGAAGGATTCTCATCATCCCCACGGCAGAAATGGAAATGCAAGAATTGATGACAATCCGTTCGGATGCCGTCGTCCCCACAAGCAGTGCCCTTTCTGTATGAACAACCTGCTAAGGCGTTTGCCTACCGATCTGTGCGTTCACAGGGATAATCAATGGCGCCAGTGCTCCAATTTTGTGTGTGGTACAATTTGCAAAGCCGGTCAGGAGAAATGTGTTTGCGAAGCTGGCCCCACTGGCCCTCAAGGTCCTGTAGGTGAAACTGCTCCTGCTGGCGGCGTGCTCAACTATGCAGATTTCTATGCACTAATGCCCAATGACAACTCTGCAGCTATTGCTTCTGGTACGGATGTCAGCTTCCCCCAGGATGGTCCTAATAGTGGATCTGGTATTGCTCGTTCTGGCCCCGATTCCTTTACGCTGGCAGATATTGGCGTCTGCCAGGTGCTGTTCCGGGTAAGTGTGACCGAAGCTGGACAGCTGATCCTCACGCTCAATGGTGAAGACTTGGCGTACACCGTCGTAGGCCGTGCAACCGGAACGTCCCAGATCATCGGAATGGCTATTGTGGAAACAATGGTTATCGATTCCATCATAACCGTG
>JAFUPO010000215.1 GCA_017481185.1 Clostridia bacterium
GGCTCGTCGATGGCGAAGGCCCCTTGCGGCTGCCGCCCGATGAGGATGATGAGATCGTCGATGCCGTCCTGGCCGGCGAAGATGAATTCGTCAAGGCCGTTATCCGCGGAATCGCCAAGACCCCCGGCGGCTGGGAAAAGATGCGTGAAGTATTCAACGCCATCCAGGCCGAATTGGATAAGAAAAAACCGGATGCATGATCTGCATCCGGTTTTTCTTTGTATCGAATATCCGTTCGCTTGTGCTGGCTTTTTGTCTGGTTTATGATGTCTTTATCATGAATCTACAAAGGAGGCGCTTTTAATGCGCCGCAAATCTTTAATGGCAGCATTGCTGCTTCTTTGTATTTCCTCCACCGCATTTGCCCACTCGGGCGGCACCGATGGCAACGGCGGCCATTATGACCGCAGCACCGGCGAATACCACTATCATCATGGCTACAGCGCCCACGATCACCCAGGCGGCGTCTGTCCCTATGATCAAAAGTCTAAACAGAAAACCGGTTCCTCCACCTCTGCTGTCCTCGCCGGCTTTTCTGCGCTTCCAACCTCAACGCCCAAGGCTTCCGCCTATGCTTCCGGCCCCACCGTTGAAGACTTGAAGGCTTTCATGGCTCGCACGCCCACACCACAGCCCACACAAAAACCCCAGACCGTCTCTGTATCACACGCCTCAGCCGTTCAGCCCGCTGCCGATCATTCCTCGTTCCCCATTGTCGAAATCCTGGGCTGTTCTGTTGCCGGTCTGCTCCTGATCGTTTCCCATCTTCAAAGCAAACTCAAAGCGTCCATCAGCCGCTACACCGCCGAAGCCGCAAGGCAAAGCAATGACCTTGCTGACGCGCAGCATCGAATCCGTCAGCTGACCGGTGATCTGGCCAATACACGCGCCGCGCTGGCCGAAGCAAACAGGCGAATTGATGAGCTTACACCCCCTGACGTCACAACCTCCCCAGATTCAAACATCGTTCAATTCCCACTTAACAAATCCGCAAGGTGATCGTATGAAAGAAAAAATCTTCTCCTTCTTCAGCTGGTTGGTCGTAGCCGCTTTTGCCCTTTGGTGCGCAGGCAGCCTCCTCTATTTTCTGTATCACATCCTCTATGCCGTTCTCGCCGGCGTCGGCATCCGGCTTCCTCATAACCCCTTTGAATAATGAAACCCCGGCATTTCTGCCGGGGCTTTTTTATTACTGGCTGTTGTAGGCTCTTTCGAGGATCTTCCATACTCGCCGCACTACCCTTTCATCCTCCACCCGGTTAGCCAGTTCTCTGATCCGCTTCCTTACTTCCATGCTGCCGTCCTTCATCAGCGGTACCTCCTCTAGAACATTCGTTCGCTTGTGCGTTTTAGGTTTACGTGGTAAACTTTCAGAAACGTTTGTTGCTTTGTGAACCCTGCCTGTAAAAAATTTTCCTTCCCTCCTGGTACAGCGTCTTCTTCCGTTTGTACTTCATTTTTCGATTCCTCCTTTTTGAAGTTGTACCGTTCTGCACCTTAATCTTACGTCAATGCCCGTGGGAAATCCATTGTAAAATCTGCAAAACGTCCCGCCCGGCGCAATATCAGGCCATAACTTATGGGAAATCCAACAAATGAGGTGGCGTTGTGAAAAAAATTCTGCTGGATTACCTTGCTTCTACCCGTGACCGTAAGAAGATTTCATATGAAGAGCTGCGGCTTCGCATCGACTGTGCCAAGTCCGTCTCTACCCTGCAACGGATCTTCACCGGCCAGGTGGAGCCTACTGTATCCGACCTTGAGCTGATCATAGAAAAAGGGTTGCAGGAGGATCCCCGCATCTTCTATTCCCAAATCGGCAAGCAGGAATTTGCCGACTCCGAACAAATCGACTATAAAGGCGCCAAGGAGCTTCTTGCTGACTTTGCCGCCGAAAAGGAAGCCTTGCGCCAGGAGTTTGCTGACCGGCTGGCTCACGCTAAAGAAATGCGTATCGCTGAGCAGGCCGGATTCAAAGTCGCGCTTGATGCGCTGGAAGACAAGTACAACAAGGGTACTTCCTATCTTAAACGCATCGTCGAACAGAAAGACATCGAAATCGCCAACCTCACCACCCGCGCTATGAAAGCCGAAGCCGAGCTGGCTGCTACCGGCAAAGCCCACGACACCCATTGCCGTGAGATTCATCGCAAATACCGCATTCTTTCATGGGGCTGTATCGCCGTTGTGTTTATGGCCCTCTTGCTTGGCTGGTTCGTGCCGCCGCCCTGGATGCTATAAGGAGTGATCCCATGTATTGCATCTACCTGCGTAAATCCCGCGCAGACTATGAAGCCGAGCAGCGGGGCGAGGGCGAAACCCTCTCCCGCCACCGCTCCATCCTCACCGCCCTGGCTGCCCACAACCGGCACCCCATCGGGCAGATCTATGAAGAGATCGTCTCCGGCGAGACCCTTTCCCAGCGCCCCCAGGCCCGGCAGCTTTTAGCCGACCTTGCCGCCGGTCGCTGGCTGGGCGTCTATGTCATGGAAGTGGAGCGCCTTTCCCGCGGCGACGCCATGGATCAGGGCTACATCGCCCACGCATTCAAGGCCTCCGGCGCCAAGATCATCACCCCCACCAAAACCTATAACCCCGCCGACGATCAGACCGACGAAACCTTTTTCGAATTCTCCCTCTTCATGAGCCGCCAGGAATTCAAAACCCACTACCGTCGCATGCAGGGCGGCCGCGCCCAATCCCGCCAGGAGGGCAAATGGATCGTGTCCAAGGCTCCCTACGGATACCGCCGTATCAAGATCCCTCATGACAAAGGCTACACCCTGGAGATCTTCCCGGACGAAGCCGCCGTCGTGCGTCAGGTCTTCACCTGGTATCTCGACGGCATTGATGGTCAGCCTGCCGGCATCACGGTCATCGGCAACCGCCTCACGCAGCTGCATATCCCCCTTGGCCTTAACGGCACAGTGTGGGATAACAGCCGTGTCTATCGGATGCTCACCAACCCTGCTTACATCGGCAAAATCCAATGGGGCAAATACAAAACCGAGCGGGTCATCACCCCCACCGGCGTCCAAAAGCGCACCGTGCATAACAAAGACTATGATCTGACCGACGGTCTCCATCCCGCCATCATTGACGAGGAAACCTTCTACCGTGTCCAGGACAAGCTCAAAGGCGTCTCCATCGAGCGTCATATCCCCGTCCGTAAAGACGCCCAGCTGGTCAATCCCCTTGCCGGCCTGGTGGTCTGCGCCGAGTGCGGTCACATCATGTCCCACCTGCCCACCTGTGGCCGTCAGCCCGCTATGATCAAGTGCCTCACCCGCGGCTGCCCCACGGTTCAGTCCTACCGCGCCCCCGTTGAGGAAACCGTTCTCAACACCCTGCGCGCCTGGCTCGACGACGCCGGCGAAACCTCTTCCCCTGCCGCTTCCCCCATGGACGATGACCGCACCTTCATCCTCTCTGCTATCTCCGGCATGGAGGGCGAGCGTGACAAGCTCTTGAAGCAGATCGACCGCTTACATGACCTAGTGGAGCAGGGCGTCTACACCATCGAGCAGTACAACGACCGATACGTCAAGCTGCACCTGCGCCTCCAGGAAGTCAACGCCGCCCTGGCCACCGAGCAGCAGCGCCTGACTGATCTGCCCGCTTTCTGCACCAAGCAGGAGCTAGCCCCGGCCATCATCCGCCTGCTTGACGTCTACGACACCTCCACACCCAGCGAACAAAACGCCCTGCTCAAACAGTGCATCTCCAAAATCGTCTACAGCAAATCCACCCAGGGCTGCGTCATCCGCGGCCACGTCTACTCCTCCCCCAATTCCTTCAATCTGAAAATCTTCCCCAAGCTAAAATAATTTTTACCTTGTGTGGATATCCTATAGCATTATACGTGTTTAATGCAAAAAGATATCCACATGAAAAGACCCGCCTTTCGGCGGGCTTTTTTTATCGTTTGTACATCTCCATGAGCCTTCGCACGTCGCGCTCCTGTTCTATCAGCTCATCGTGCTGCCATGCCCAGATTTCCCGCATCACGGGCGGTACGGGCTTTTCAGCAGCGGCTTTCTCGATCTGACGAACAGCCTCATCGTGCAAAAGCATGGCGTGGTTTATCTCTTCGCCTGCAAGCCGATTGTACAAGGCTGCCAGCTGCGGGCAATCCGTCTTTTTATCCAGGCTGCCTTTAGCGTACTTCTCAGCGTCGTGCAGTTCCTCACGGATCTGCTTTGCCAGCTCTTTGATAATCAGCATCAGTTCACACCCCCTTTGATGCACACGTGGAGATCGCGCAGATCCTGCTCATCAAAAGTCAGCCGGCCTATCATCGGTATATCCAGCGTCAGCGTTTTCTGCCTCTGCATCTGCGCCATCGCGGCGCCGTACAGTGTGTCCCAGTCCAACTCCCCATCATGGATCAGCCCCAGCGCCTTCACCGTGCCGTTATCCTGAAGGCCTCTCAGCAGCGTTTCCAGGCGGCCGGACGCCGCGCCCAGGGCAAGACCGAGCACGAACTGCCCTTTAGAATCCATCTTCGGCATCATGTGCCTCGTCGCATACAGCATGATCCCGTCTTTAACCTTCGCGATCTCCATCGTGTCACCTCACTTTAACCGCCGGTCGTAGGCGTGGTGGTGGGAGTAACGGTCACGGTCACATCACCCCAGCCGGGGCAAATGGCGCCATTGGGCACCACAGTTTTGGTGATGTTTCCCAGGATAGCCTGCAGGCCGTTTACCTGGTTAGCCAGGCAGCCCACGGTCGCAGTGTTGGTCGCCTGGTACAC
>JAFUPO010000216.1 GCA_017481185.1 Clostridia bacterium
TCAACCTCTTTGTTTGAGCGCGCTCGCGCTGTTAAAAACACAACGGCGCGATCCAGGGCATGGCGATATTGACGAATCATTAGCCAATTATCATACTCTGCTAGCTCAATCTCATCGCCTTCCTGCAAAGGACGCTCACGAAAGAGGCTGATCGGCACCATGATCGTTGTCTCGTCATTAACAACAACGCGCATTTTTCCTCGCTGCTTTTCAACCTGCGTAATCAGATCCATCGGCAGCCCCCCAGAAATAAGTTAAGAACATCTAGATTGGTGCGCCCTAACCGCCCCATGCGGCTTTCATCCGCCCCTCCGTTAAGCGAAACGATCCAATTGCCGTTTTGAGGGTCCCAGAAAGCGCCTTGAACAGCGCCATAGGCAAACCCCTGATGGCCATAAAACAACTGTCCGCGAGGGTTCTGAACGCAAAATACACCCATTCCAAAGCCACACGAATATTTTCCGAAATTCTGAATGGTGGCAGGGGTAACCATTTGCTGGTATGATCTGCTTGTAAGGATTCCTTTGCCGCTAGATGCCAATAGCGAGAGCAATTTACCAAGCCCATCGGCGGTGGTGAACAAGCCGCCGGCGGCCAGCCCATAATGCGCAGAGGGATCAGCACAGCCAAGGGGGCGGGCACTTGCGATGCGCCGAGAAGCGTCCAATTGATAGCCTCGTCTTGGAGGAAACAGGCGCTTGCAGGAGGTTAGCTCATCTGCTTTGGGTAAAAGTGCCAAATCATAGGTTGCCGCCATCCCAAGCGGGGCAAAAAGATGCTGCTGCATCCATTGCTGAAGGCACTCGCCGCTGGCTTCTTCCATCAAGGATCCTACCAGGCCGAAACCTAAATTGCTGTATTGAAAATGGCTGCCCGGCCTGTGACCGCTAGAATACTCGTCTGCATTGAACCATTGCTCTAGCGCAAGCCGTTGGGCAACAGCCTTATCGTATCCAACACCGTCAATGATACCTGAGGTATGGGTTAAAAGATGCCTGAGCGTAACCTGCGGCGGTAAGGGTAGATTTGAATAGTCAAGGATAGGCTCGTCCAATTTTAGCAATCCAAGATCAACCATTTTGAGAGCGCCTACGGCAGTTACCATTTTAGCAATTGACGCAACATGATACCATACATTTTCGGCAGGCACATTAAAGCATCCTGTTCTTAGGGAGTGGATCTCTGGGTCTTGCGTGCGCCAAAGGAAAGTGCCCGCCTGAATGTGCCGCCGGTTGATGAGGGAGAGATGCTCGCTCGCAGGGTTTCCCTCTACCCTTCGGCCTCTGTTGTGAACAGGCCTAAGGCAAATCATGGCACTTTTATAAACTGCGTTTTTCCAGCCAATAGAGGGCATATTTACTCCTTGTTTTCTGAGTAGGTTGCCAAAAGGGACTGCTTGAGATCATACAGCGCCTTGCTCAGATCCACCTTATAGCGATGCGGACGGTTCAGCCGCTTATACTCGCTCCAGAAGGAATCAATCTCTCCGGCCGCATACTTTTGAATATCCTTTAATTCAGGCAATGAATAAACTTGGCGACCGTCGCGGAAAACAGGAATCAACAACTTGCGCATGATGTAATCAGTCAACGTCATGGATTTCCAGGTGTTCTCTGGATCAAAGATGGTAAGCGGCTGGGAAGGATCGTAAACTTCATCCTCTAAAGCGATCAGGTCAGCAACTGCCTTGTGGTGTTCGCTATCGTAAAGACGATATAGGGTCTTTTTGCCTGGATTCGTAACCTTGGCAGGGTTTTCTGAGATTTTGATACGGGGGTAAACTACGCCGTCTATTTCTTCGGCAGCCAGTTTGTATACGCCGCCCAAGGCGGGATTGCTTTTACTGGTGATCAACTTAGTTCCCACGCCCCACACGTCAATGGCAGCTCCCTGGGCCTTCAGGTCCCAGATAATTTCTTCATCAAGGTCGCTGCTGGCAAAGATCTTCGCATTGGGGAAACCAGCTTCGTTCAGCATTTTGCGGGCGCATTGGCTCAGGTATGCCATATCGCCGCTGTCAAGGCGAATCCCCACAGGCTCGTAACCCTTTTGACGCAATTCGTTAAAAACGGTAATGGCGTTGGGCACGCCGCTCTTAAGGGTATCATAGGTATCCACCAGCAGCATACAGCTATCCGGAAAAGTATCTGCATAAGCGCGAAAGGCTTCCAGCTCCGAAGAAAAGGACATGACCCAGCTGTGGGCATGCGTTCCCTTGATCGGGATGCCAAACAGCTGCCCGGTCAGCACATTACTGGTGGCATCGCAGCCGCCGATAATGGCGGCGCGTGCACCATAGATGCCAGCGTCAGGCCCCTGAGCACGGCGCAGGCCGAACTCCAAAACACTGTCGCCCTGGGCTGCCTGACATACTCGAGCAGCCTTGGTTGCGATAAGCGTTTGATGGTTAATGATGTTGAGCAGCGCCGTTTCAACCAACTGGGCTTCCATAATAGGAGCGGTAACCCGCAAAATGGGTTCGCTGGGAAAAACGATTGTTCCCTCAGGCACAGCATCGATGTCGCCCGTAAAGCGAAAACTGCTCAGCATCTGGAGAAAGCCCTCGTCAAACAGGTTAAGTGAGCGCAGATAGCTCAAATCGTCTTCGCAAAAACGCAGATTGTTAATATATTCCACAGCCTGCTCAAGCCCCGCGGCAACTGCATGAGCAGTTGTATCATCCTGCTTGCGGTAGAACAGATCAAAAACAGCGCGATTGGTTTTCATGCCGTGCTTCCAATAGCCGTACATCATGGTCAGTTGGTACAGATCGGTCATCATCGTTAAGTTCCGCATGGGGATTCCTCCTTTAGTATTACAGTGGAAGGATAGAGTAAGTACCCAACAGCCGGGAAAGAGAGCCCGGCAATCGCCATCTGAATTGTTTTGAAGAGGAGCGGGTCAAAAGATGTTTCCTGCCACAAGGCGAGTATTTGAGCCACAGGGAGCAAAGCGCTTGCAATAAAAGCTGTAGGCCTTATCCCGATGGGGTGCGGGATCACGATTAGGGCGATGAGGCCTGCCCAGGACGGGAGGGCTCTTAGCCGCCAGTCAAGGGAAGGTTGTGCGCTGAGCAGCAGGGCGGCAAGGCCTGTTATGCAGGGCAAGAAGTTAAGAATTAGCCTGGCTTTTAAAACAGCCCCTGAATTTTGCTTGAGACCGCGAGAAACGAAAAGGCAGCATACGTAGAGGCAAGCAGCTAAACTGAGCCATTGGGAAATGCGAACACCGCCTCCTGCATACAGGCTGTCCGTTCGCAAACCTTCGATGAACGCGCGTCCTGGCCCATAGAGGAGGATATACCATAGCGCAACATCACCTTGACGGTAAACACGCTTGCGAATATACCAGAGGACAGCAAATACGCCCAGATCCCAAATGGATTCATAAAAGAAGGTTGCCAGATGCCAAGCATAGCCATCAGCATGGGGAATCAATACCCCGAAGGGAAAAAACTTCCAAGATGGATCAATGATAGCTTCGCCGTAAGCTTCCATGTTGAAGTAGTTACCCCAGCGCCCAATCCCTTGGGCAAGCGCAACAGTGGGCAGAACCATATCGGCCAACAGCGACAACGAAAGGCGCTTTTTTCTCGCGAAGAGGAACGCGGCAATACCCCCGCCTATGAGAGCGCCATAAATGGCGATGCCGCCCTCCCAAATGTAAAAAACGGACAAAGGCCTGGAGGCAAACCGCTCCCACTCAAAAGCGACGTAATAGAGACGCGCGCCAACGATCCCGCCAGGGATAAGCCACAGGGCCAGATCAATAACCGTATCCTTAGGCAGCCTAAGCCGCGCTTCTTCCCTTGAACAAAGCCAGGTTGCCAGGATGATCGCGCACACGATCAACAAGCTGTACCAAGGAATTCCCAGAAGCGTTCTGCCGGGCGAAAGAGCGCCTATCATGGCATTGCCTCCTTTAATATTTCTTCATTATATTCTTGCCGTAAAAGGATGTCAAGCATACGGTTTTCGTGAACAAGCGCATAAGCAACGGAAGGAAGCGCCAAGCTTTTATCGATGGAAAGGCAGGGATCAGGATGCGCACCGTTCGTACAGATCTGGCAATGGAATCCTACTCCAGCAATCAGCACAACACTCGCGGGGTCAGGATCAATACCCAGGAGGAGCAGGGAATAAAACAAACAACCGTTTATATCGATACCCTTGAAGCAGCTCAAAGGCTCATGAAGAGCTGCGGTGTATTTGTAACAATTCTCAGCGATCAACTTCCTCATGCAGATTGCGAAATGCAAAAGCGTATGGCATCCCAAATCAGCAGAACGCTCTGTAAACTTCTCCCCCAAGAGGGGGATGTGATGGTTATTGGCCTTGGTAATCGCCATGTAACGGCAGACGCGCTGGGAGCGAAGGTTGTTGAGGGAACCCTGGTAACCCGTCATCTCAAAGACAATGTAAATCATGAGCTTCTAGGAAGGCTGCGCGGTGTGTGCGCTGTTGCGCCAGGGGTACTTGGCGTAACAGGGATGGAAACGGCGGAAGTAGTTAAAGGCCTCGTGGAGCGGATACATCCGTGCGCTATAATTGCTATCGACGCCCTGGCTGCAATGGCCTGTGAACGCATCTGTACAACCATTCAGATTACCGACACAGGAATTAGCCCAGGCAGCGGCGTTGGTAATCATCGCTTGGGGCTGACCAAAGAAACGCTGGGGGTTCCTGTTATCGCCATCGGGGTACCTATGGTCGTTTATGCGGCAACGATTGCCAAAGATGCCCTTGCCATTCTCTCAGAAGAGATGTTGAAAGGCAGCGAACAGCATGAAGCAGTGCTGGATGCGCTTTTCGACAGGCTCAATCGCGGGCAGATGGGAGAAATGATTGTAACGCCGCGCGAGATTGATGAACTGGTTCAGCACATTGCGCAAATCTTGGCAATGGGCATTAATATGGCGCTCCAGCCTCGGCTGAACCCGGCTGAAATTCCAATGTTGATGCATTAATGAGGGAGCAATTGAATAGCTATGAGTAAACTACTGGAGATGAGGTGGAGGTATGTGTTTTCACTTTTTGCGCAGGGGCCAAGCGGCTTTACTAGCGGTGATTTATGGAGTGACGTGCGCGAGCGTCGGCATCTTGGTGGACAGGCTTATAGCTTATGCCCCTCAAACGTCGCCTGAGGCAGTAACGGTGATGGCTTTAGCGCAGACGCCCCAACCTTTGGAGCAAACTCCGGTGGTGCGCGAGATCGATTTGAACAGCAGGGGAGAGCAGGCGGCGCTTTCCATTGAGGTGATCCCCCAAACTCTGCAAAAAGGCTCGTTGGGGCGTATCCTGATCTATCATACACATACCTACGAGGCCTATAAGCAGGTCGCGGAGGATCCTTATCAGGAAACTGAAAAGTGGCGCTCAAAAGACGAAGCGCACAACATGGTGCGAGTGGGAGAAGAACTATCGGCGCTGCTAACAGCCAAGGGGTATGAGGTGGTTCATGATAAGGGAGCCTATGAACCGCCTAACCTTTCAACCTCTTACACCCGGTCGTTAAAAATGCTTGAGAAACGAGTTGCAAACGGTGAAACATACGATTTGTATATTGATCTGCATCGAGATGCTTACTCAGACTCCATGGCGAATCGCAATACAGTGCAGAACGGGCAACAGCAGCTGGCTAAGCTTATGATGCTGATCGGCAAGGGCGCTGGAGAAAGCTATGATTTAAAACCCGACTGGGAAAAGAACTACGCGATTGCCCAAACAATTACGGAGGAATTAAACAGCCAAATAGAGGGGTTGTGCAGAAATGTAAGCGTGAAAACAGGCCGATTTAATCAGCACATTGCGCCACGATGCATCCTGATTGAGGCGGGCAATAACGAAAACACACTGTCAGAGGTTCTGGCTTCTATGCCCTATTTGGCAGACGCTATCCACGAAACTCTTTCGGCAATGCAAAGCGATTAACAGCCCTCTTGCCCAATCAAGTTAAAAACGCTATAATGGCTATACAAACGGTACGGGGAGGGGTTGAGATGGCGAAAGCATCGTCGGCTCCAGTAGGAATCTTTGACAGCGGCGTAGGCGGTATCAGCGTATTGAAATGCGCGCGCCTTCTGCTGCCCCATGAACATTTCATATATTACGGGGATACGCTTCATGCGCCTTATGGCACAAAGCCTCCTCACGAAGTGCTGGGATACGCGCGCCATGTGGTGGATCTGCTGCTTGCCCGCGGCGTTAAAGCCATTGTTATTGCGTGCAATACAGCAACAAGCGTGGCAGCTGCGCAGCTGCGCAGCCAGCTCGATTTACCTATTATCGGGATGGAGCCCGCCCTGAAGCCAGCTTCACAGCTCCGCCATGGCGGTCGCGTCCTTGTGCTGGCCACCCCCGTAACCCTAAGCCTGCCGAAGTTTCAACACCTGATGGAGCTTTACGGCCAGGGATGCGTTCCTGTTCAATGCCCGGGTTTGATGGATCTTGTAGAGCAGGGGTGTTTGTCAGGGCCCGAGGTGGAGGCGCTGTTACGCCAGCTCCTTGCGCCATACCAGCAGGAGGCCATCGATGCTGTGGTGCTTGGATGTACGCATTATGTTTTTTTGCGCAAAGCTGTTGAAAAGATGTTTCCGGGCGCTTGGGTGCTTGATGGAAATGAGGGAACGGTGCGCCAGCTTAAAAGGCGGCTTGAAGGAGAGCGTCTGTTGGCGGGGGCGGAGCATACGGGCGGCGTTGAGTTGCTTACATCCGGCGCCTCGGATACGGTGCTGCCATTGATGGAACGGCTGCTCGATAGTTAAAAATGCGCCATTTGGCCCTTGAACTGCCTTTAAACACAAAAAAAGTGAAATTTTCATAGTCAAAAAGAAAGATTTGTTAAAAACAAGTCTTTTCTTTTTTTTGCTTTTCTGTTAAAATGTTATGCGTGATATTTGATTCGTTAATTGCACATCCATCTTAAGTGCGAATCGAAAAATATATAATTGATTAGGAGGAAACTCAACATGGCTGATTATCAATCCAAAGACATCCGTAATGTCGCCCTCATGGGGCATGGCGGCGAGGGCAAGACCACTTTTGCAGAGGCAATGCTCTACGCTGCCGGAATCATTGATCGTCAGGGCCGTGTGGAAGACGGCACCACCGTGACGGACTATGAGCCTGAAGAGACCAAGCGCACGATCTCCATTGGTGCCGCTTTGGCTCCCATCGATTGGAACAATAAGATGCTCAACGTCATCGATGTGCCTGGTTACTTCGATTTCATCGGAGAAATGATGGGTCCTCTGCGTGTTGTTGAAACGGCGTTGATCGTTGTGGGCGCTGTGGGCGGTATGGCCGTCGGCACTGAAAAGGCCTGGGATTACGCTGTCAAGAATAATGTGGGCCGTTTGTTCGTTGTAAATCAGATGGATCGTGACCATGCCAACTTTACTAAGGTCGTTGCTCAGCTGCGCGACGCCTATGGCACCAGCGTTGTTCCTATGCTGCTGCCCATCGGTGAAGGCCCCGCTTTTAAGGGCGTTATCAACGTGCTGGAAGGCAAGGCCTACGAAGGCGCTGGCAAGACGCTGAAGGAAATTCCTGTTCCTGCTGATTATCAGTCCCGTATGGATCAGGCTGTGGAAGCCCTGACCGAGGCTGCCGCCTCTGCTGATGATGAGCTGATGATGAAGTATCTGGACGAGGGCGAGCTCTCTCATGATGAGATTCTCCAGGGTTTCCGTGCTGGCATGAAGGATGGCACCATCGTTCCTGTTTGCGCCTGCTCCGCTCTGACCGGCATTGGCGTTGCCAAGATGATGGACCTGATCGCTAAGTATCTGCCTTCTCCCGCCCATGAGGGCCTTTTGCATCGCGGCATGAACCCCAAGACTGGTGAAGAAGCTGTGCGCGTCTGCGAGGACGATGAACCCTTCTCCGCTTTCGTATTTAAGACCATTGCTGACCCCTTCGTTGGTAAGCT
The DNA here is from genome assembly GCA_017481185.1 of Clostridia bacterium. Next base: position 7,930 of record JAFUPO010000216.1, read on the forward strand.
GTCTCTGTTCCGCATTTTCTCTGGCCAGCTGACCACTTCCACCGCCCTGTACAACCCCAATAAGGAAAAGGTTGAAAAGGCTGGCGGCCTGTACATCCTGCGCGGCAAGAAGCAGGTCGCCAAGCAGACCCTGCACGCCGGCGATCTGGGCGCGCTCTCCAAGCTGCAGTACACCTCCACCGGCGATACCCTGGCGGATTATCAGAATCCCATCCAGTATCCTGCCATCGTGTTCCCGGAACCCTGTATGTCCAAGGCTGTGTATGCTGCTAAGCAGGGCGAAGAAGATAAGGTGTTCGGCGGTCTGGCCCGTTTGCAGGAAGAGGATCCTTCCATCAAGCTGGAAAAGAACGTGGAGACCACCGAAACTCTGATCAGCGGCCAGGGCGAGCTGCATCTGGATGTGATCCGCAACAAGCTGGCCACCAAGTTCGGCGCTAATGCTGTGCTCCAGGATCCTAAGATCCCCTACCGTGAGACCATCCGCAAAACTGTTAAGTGCCAGGGCCGGCACAAGAAGCAGTCTGGCGGTCACGGCCAGTTTGGCGATGTGTGGATCGAGTTCTCTCCCATCACCGATGGCTCCACCGATTTCGAGTTTGTGGATGCTGTTGTTGGCGGCGTGGTGCCCCGTAACTTTATCCCCTCTGTTGAAAAGGGCTTGCGCGAAAACCTGGTTCGCGGTGTGTTGGCTGGCTATCCCATGGTTGGCCTGCGTGCGAAGCTGTAAGATGGCTCCTAACACCACGTTGAATCTTCTGAAATGGCCTGCAAGACTGCTGCCCGCATTGCCTACAAGAATGGCTGCATGGATGCAAGCCCCGTTCTGCTGGAGCCCATCATGCACGTGGAAGTGCTGGTTCCCGATGAGTACATGGGCGACA
>JAFUPO010000217.1 GCA_017481185.1 Clostridia bacterium
CGCGTATGAGTTGATGCTCAAAACAGCTCTTCATTGGCCCGATCCCAGAGCCGCTCTATCTGCTATCGAAACGATAGCCCGGCGGGCCGGCATCACCGGCATGGTGGCTGGGCAGTGCGTAGACGTTTCGATGGAAGGCCAGGCCCCCACAAAGGAGCTTGTGGAGTACATTCATACCCATAAGACGGCTGACCTGATTACAGCGCCGATCGAGGCAGGGCTGCTTCTTTGGGGCGGCGATAAGCTGTTGGAATCAGCTCGCGCCTATGGCTATCATTTGGGCATCACCTTTCAGATGATCGATGATTGCCTGGATGTGGAGGGCAACGAGCAGCTGATGGGCAAGCGAACGGGGGTGGATGCCGCCCACGGAAAGCTGACATGGCCCGCTTTGGTAGGTTTGAAAGCCACCCGACAGGAGGCAGCACGGCATTATCAGCAGGCTTTGGAGGCTGCTGAACGGTTTAATCTTATCGGAAACTTTTTAAAAGCTCTTGCGCAAACCATGCAAGACCGAGTACAATAAGAAAATGAATGTCGCCTTGTGCAGTTAGGAGTGCATTGGTTTGCACAATGTATTAGAGATTTTCTCAAATAGGATTTTGCTTTGCGCCGTTGCAAGCTGGTTCGCTGCCCAGGTTTTGAAGGTGCCGATTTACTGGCTGATCGAGCGCAAATTTGATTGGCGCAGAGTTTTTGAATCGGGCGGTATGCCCAGCTCTCACAGCGCCTTCGTGGTTTCTTTGGCGCTAATGGTAGGCTTGAATGACGGGTTTGCCACAACAGCATTTGCCATTACGTTCACGCTGGCAGCCATTGTTATGTATGATGCAGCTGGCGTGCGCCGCGAGACAGGGACCCAAGCGGCCGTGCTGAATCGGCTCCTTAAGGATCTGCTTATCGATGGCAAGCCCATCTCTGAGGATACGCTTAAGGAACTTATCGGCCATACGCCTGTGGAAGTATTTGCAGGCGCTGTGCTCGGTTTGATCATGACGCTGATTTTTATGCTGTAAATACGAGAGCTTACAGGGAGGCATTGCCTTGGATCATTTTAAAGAAGAAATTATCATCAAAAAGAATCGCCTGATGAACGAGGTGCTGTTTGTACTTTCTCTCATCTCGATGGTGCTGGCAGGGGCATATGTGCTCTTTATGATTCAGATGCTGTTCTTCGCCTTTGACTGGTTCACACTGATTACCGTATTGCTGGCAGCTGGCTGCGCGGTGCTCATCTATCTGCGCCGTGACCGTTTGCGCACAGAGTACGAATATACCTTTACCAATGGCGAAATGGATTTTGCCATGGTGTTCAATAACCAGAAACGCAAAAACCTGGGCACTATGCGGGTGCGCAATGTAGAGGCCTTTGGTCCGGTCAGCGGCAAGGCCTTTCAACGGTATGTGACTATGAAGAATATAAAAACGAGCAACTGGTTCCTCAACAGGGGCGCTGAGCTGTACTACTTCTACTTTTCCAAAGAAGATGCCAAGCGCCTGATCGTTATTGAGCCCAGCGAAGAGATGGTGGATCTGATCAAAAAGTATCTGCCCTACGGCGCATATCAGGGCTGAAACAGAGGCAAACGATGAACGTATATTTGGATAACAGCGCCACAACCCGCCCAAGGGCCGAGGTAATTGCAGCTATGACCCGGGAGATGGAGGAAGGGTATTTCAACCCCTCCTCCTTATATCGTCCGGCTCTGGAAGCAGAAAAGCGCCTGCTTGAGTGCAGAAAGCTCATCGCCGCTTCCCTCCATGCCCAGCCCGGCAGCGTTTACTTTACCGGCAGCGGCACAGAGGCAGATAATATCGCCATTGTGGGACACATGGCTACGATCAAAAAACCCTCTCAAATTCTGTATCTTGCAGTGGAACACCCTGCGGTAAGAGAAGCTTGCCTGGCTTGCGAACGAATGGGGCATAGGGCCCAGGCAATACCGGTGGATCATCGGGGCGTGGCTGATCTTGAAAGCCTGAAAGGCCTCATGAGTGATGACACGGCGCTGATCTGCATTATGCAGGTCAATAACGAAACCGGCGCAGTCCAGCCCATTGATGAAATCTCTGCACTGCGAGATCAATGGTGTCCCCGCGCGGCGCTCCATGTGGATGGTGTGCAAGGCTATCTTCGCCTGCCCATGGATATGGCTAGGTGCAAGGTGCAATCTTATGCATTGAGCGCCCATAAAATACAGGGGCCTAAGGGCATCGGCGCGTTGGTGCTTGGTCAGGGCGCTAAGGTTAGCGCCATCCAGTTCGGCGGCGGGCAGGAGAAAGGCCTGCGTTCAGGCACAGAGAATACGCCTGGCATCGCGGGCCTCAGAGCAGCGGTTGAGGCTTATCCTAAAGATAGCTTTGAAACCATGATGGCTTTAAAACGGCGGCTGTACGAGGGAATCAAGAAAAATATTCCCGGTGCTGAACTGAACGGCCCAGGTTTGGATGATCCTGCCTGCGCACCTCATATCCTGAATTTGTCTATGCCGCCGGTGCGGTCAGACACGATGCTTTTTGCATTAGAGGGGGATGGCATCTACGTTTCCAGCGGAAGCGCCTGCTCCTCTCACCAGCAGAAGGTGTCGGCGGTGCTCAAGGCGATGGGTGTTTCTGCCAGCAGGGCTCAAAGCGCCATTCGTTTTAGCTTTTCGCCCACCAACACACTTGAGGAGATCGATTATACCATTGAGCGGGCTGTGGCCCATTACCAAATGCTGAGCAAATACACCCGCCGCTAATTACTGAGGAGGATCGTTATGCGCGAGGTTTTACTGGTTCGCTTCGGCGAAATCTTTTTGAAAGGGCTGAATCGCCCCTTCTTCATGAAAACCCTGGTCAGCCACGTCAAGGAAGCTGTTAAGGGCGTGGAAGGCAAGGTTTGGCTCCATGACAGCCGAGTATTCGTCAGCGATATGACGGATATGCAGGAGTGCATCCGCCGGGTGACCAAAGTGTTCGGCGTTCACTCTGTTTGCCCGGCCATTGAAATGCCAAAGGATGATTTTGAGGCCATCTGCCAAAAAGCAGCTGAAATGGTTAGCCAGTGGCAGGGAACCTTTAAGGTGAACGCCCGCCGCTCTGACAAGCGCTATTTCATGGATTCTCCTGCCATTAACCAGGAGATTGGCGGTTACATTCTGGAGCGTGTTCCTGGTCTGAAGGTAGATGTGCATAAGCCTGAACACGTGCTTTCTGTAGAGATTCGTGATCTGTGCTATCTATATGGCAAAACCATCATGGCGGTGGGAGGGATGCCCATTGGAACCAATGGCCGTGCTACGCTGCTGCTTTCCGGTGGCATCGACAGCCCTGTGGCCGGATGGATGATTGCTAAGCGCGGCGTAAAGATTAATGCCGTTCACTTCCACTCCTATCCATACACCTCAGACCGCGCCAAGGAAAAGGTGCTTTCCTTGGCCCGCATCCTGTCAGAAAGCTGCTGCGGCATCAAGGTTCATGTGGTGCCCTTTACGAAGATTCAGATGGAGATCCATGAAAAATGCCCGGATGAATATACGACGCTGATCATGCGCCGCTTTATGATGCGCATTGCCGAGCGGATAGCCCAACAGGAGAATTCCCAGGCGCTGGTTACCGGCGAGAGCATTGGCCAGGTAGCCAGTCAGACCATGCAGGCCTTGCAGACCACCGACAGCGGGGTGGAGATGCCTGTGTTCCGCCCGTTGATTGGTTTTGACAAGCAGGAAATCATCGACATTGCTTTGAAAATCGATACGTTTGAAACATCTTCTTTGCCCTATGAGGATTGCTGCACTGTGTTTACCCCCAAGCATCCTGCCACGCATCCCAAAATGGAAAAGATTCTGGCCGGTGAAGCTGCCCTGGAGGGGGAAGCGTTGATCCAGGAGGCATTGGCAGGCGTTGAGGTTATTGAGGTATAACTCAGCCCATGGCTCGTACTGCGGCCATTGCGGCAAGGCCTGGCAAACCCAGCCACCCTGCGGCGGCAATAGTGGTTAGATTAATGCCTAGGGTAAGCCCCAAGGGGGCTGCAAGCAAATTCCATAAATGCAGGCTGACTAGCCCCATACAGGCGCGCTCCATAAACCGGAACCATCTGCTGGAAGGGTTGATTACCATGGCGAAGCCCCAGAGTGCAAAAATGATCCCGGATGTGAGCAAGATGACGGGAAACATACGAGCAAGCATTTGATTCACTCCTTTGGATCAAGCCTATGCAATTAAACCGGGACAGATGAATTTCTGCCCGGTTTTGTTTCATTCTACAATAAAAGCGTTTAGAAAATAACAAAACCTATTGCGATTTGACCATAAATATGGTATGCTGAATAGTGGGGCGAAAAACGTCCCACTGGGTCAGAATGAGTCCCAAATATGTGCTGCGGGGTGAGGGAATGCAAGAAGGCTTTTTAGAATTGATGCAATCCCTGGCGCCTGACTTGGCTGAAGAAATGAGCCGCAGGGCTCTGGTGCTTGAGCGCATCGCCGCACTGCAGCCGGTGGGTCGCCGCCAGTTAGCCGCGCGGTTGAATCTGCCCGAGCGAGAAGTTCGTGCGGTCGCCAATGTGCTCAAGGAGGCAGGATTCATTACCTTGGATGCAGCAGGTATGACGCTGACGCCTAAGGCGGATGATATTCTTGCGGCCTCTCGGGAGTTTAGCCGCGCAATGGGAGGCCTTACAGATATGGAGACGCGGTTGAGCCGTTTGCTTGGCGTGCCCAAGGTGTTTGTGGCAGCGGGGGATGCAGACGCAGAGGCTCATGTGCTAACCGACGTGGGGCGTATGGCAGCGCAAAGGGTTCGCAGTCTTTTGCAAAGCGGCAATACCCTAGCAGTAACCGGCGGCAATACCATGGCTCAGGTGGCACGCTTTATGCCGGTCGCATCGCCCCTAAACGTGATGGTTGTGCCTGCACGGGGCGGCATAGGCCGCGCTGTGGAGACCCAAGCCAATACCCTGGCAGCAGAGATTGCAAGAAGGCTGGGGGGGCATCACCGCCTGATGCATCTGCCCGATCATATGGATCAGGGGGCGCTGGCAGAGCTTTTGAAGGTGCCTGAGGTGAAGGAAGCTATGGAGCTGCTTCAAAGGGCAGATGTGATTCTTCATGGCATTGGCCGAGCTGATGAAATGGCGAAGCATCGCCGGCTATCTGTCTCGCTGGTACGAATGCTTACGGAGCAGGGAGCGGTAGCTGAGGCGTTTGGCAATTACTTTGACAGCGAGGGCCGTTGCCTCTACAGCGCCTCCAGCGTTGGGGTGGATACGGCCATCCTTCAGCCCCATTGCCAGATGATTGCCGTGGCTGCGGGCAAGCGAAAAGCCCAAGCAATTATGGCGGTCATAAAACATTACCATCACGCCATGCTGGTCACGGATGAAGGCGCTGCCCGGCAGATGCTGTATTTGCTGGGTGATAGGCAAAACTGATTGTATGCCCAAAGGGCTTGCAATATAAAGGGAAAATGATTTAAGGAGTGTGCATTACCATGGCTAAGAAGACCATTGATGACATTCAGGTAAAAGGCAAGAAAGTTCTTGTTCGCTGCGATTTCAACGTTCCCATGAAGGACGGCAAGATCTCCAACGACAAACGCATCGTGGCTGCGTTGCCCACCATTAAGAAGCTCATCGCTGATGGCGGTCGCGTGATCCTGTGCAGCCATCTGGGCAAGCCGAAGAACGGCCCCGAAGAGAAGTTCTCCCTGGCTTTGGTTGCCGAGCGTCTGTCTGAGTATCTGGGCCAGACCGTTGTATTCGCCAACGATGACAATGTTGTGGGCGAAAACGCCAAGGCTGCCGTCGCTGCTATGAAGGACGGCGATGTGGTGCTCCTGCAGAACACCCGCTTCCGCAAAGAAGAAACCAAGAATATAGAGACCTTCTCCAAGGAGCTGGCCTCTCTGGCTGACTGCTACGTAAATGATGCTTTTGGCTCCGCCCACCGTGCTCACTGCTCCACTGCCGGCGTGACC
>JAFUPO010000218.1 GCA_017481185.1 Clostridia bacterium
AGAGCCCGCTGGTCTGATTGTCCAAACGGTGGCACAAATAAGGTGCTGCCTCGCCTTTTCTGGCCAAATAAGCCCCGGCCAGCTCCAACACGCCCTGGGCGCCGTTTTCATCAGCTGCGACGCTGATCCCTGCCCGCTTGTTGATCAGCAGAATATGGTTATCCTCATACACCACATCCAGTTCATCCCCTTTCCAGGGGGTAAACACCTGGATTACCGCACCTGGCGCAATCAGTGTCTCCTTGGGGCAGCGCTTGCCATCCACCTTAACATCACGGCGGCAAAACGCTTCCCGAACCACCTTAGGGGGCAGTTGAGGAAGCGCTTGACTAATAAACTTGTCCAGCCGCACAGGGGACAGGGTCAAAGGGGCCTTGGCCTCGTACATGGGCATGGTTGTTCTCCTTAATTTACAAGCTGGGCGCTGAGGCCTGCCCAGCGCGGGGTTTGTGAACTGATCTGCTCCAGGATGGAAAGCATGGGGCGGGTGGGCAACACCATCAACATGGAGGATAAAACCTCTTCCAGCTCCTGCTTTGAAACGCCCTGCTTCGCCAGAAGGCGCAGATCTGTCGCCGCATCCTCCTCCGCATATTCGGGCCGAACCGCTCCCTGGAGTGCTCCCAGCATAGCGTGGTGCAGCGGCGCTTCCTGGGGGAAAATACCATTCATGCCACCCAGCATCATGGTCTCTGTTAGCTCCATCTCAAAAGTCCCGCTGCCCTCAATCTGCTTAAGCAGATGTTCAGGATCAGCCAGGCCAGGATGAATCAGGATCATTTCGCCGTGATGATCAAAGGTATAGTCGAAAGCTGCGCACAAATAACGCATTGCCAACGCCCGATCAGCGGGGGTTCCTTTTGCGCAAACCTCGCTCAAAAAATGCTCCAGTGGCTGCTGGGCATGAAGGAACCCGGCGATGTACAAGAGCCCGTGGATGGTTGCGTCAAAGCGGAAGATGCGCTCTCTGATCTGGCTGCATCCCTGCGTACTCATGGCCTGGAGCATAGGAATGTGCAACGGCTTGGCCAGGCAGAGAAAGAGCCGCTCTTCCTCCCAGCGAAGGGTGCACCACAGCCGTTTCATCAGCGCTTCGGCGGAGGCAGACTCGTTCCAATCCATCAGTTCCGTCTCACCGCCAAAGAGGATCATCCGCTCCAATAATTGGTATTCAGCGATTGAAACCAGCGTAACTTCACGGGGCAGGCGCTCCAGCACCAACCGTTGAACCTCTTCTTTCAGATAGAGGTTCTCTTGTTCAAATACCGCCTGGGCGTAGAAAGACGCCTCCCACCAGGTCTGCACCTCCAAGGCTGTGCAGCCTGAGAAGATCCCTCTTTCAGGATAAGCGCTCAGCCGCTTTTCGCAAGCCTCTAATTGCTGCTCCTTCATCAGGGTCATGGTCTTTTCACACCAGTTGCTGGTGCTGGCCACTGCTTCCCGCTCCATGGTTCCTCCTAAGATACAAATTGATTATAGCTTTACGATCCAGCCGTTTTCATCGGCTAAGCGGCCCCACTGGATGCCGGTCAGGGTATCGTAAAACTTCTGGGCGATGGGGCCAATGTTGCCGTCGCCTACCGTGAGAAGCTCATCCTTCCAGCAGAGCTTGCCCACAGGAGAAATGACCGCCGCCGTGCCCGTGCCGAAGGCCTCGGTGCATTTGCCGGTCTTAATGTCCTCAAAGACTTCTTCGATGGAGATGCGCTTTTCCTCCACCTCGCAGCCCAGCTGCTTGGCCACGGTAATGATGCTGTCACGGGTAATGCCTGGCAGGATGCTGCCATTGAGCGCCGGGGTCACGATCTTGTTGCCATAGGCAAACATCATGTTCATGGAGCCTACTTCTTCCACATACTTTTGCTCCACGCCGTCCAGCCACAAAACCTGATCAAAGCCCTTTTGGTTGGCGATTTCGCCCGCCAGGATAGAAGCCGCATAGTTACCCGCGCACTTGGTAAAGCCCACGCCGCCGCGCACTGCACGAACATACTGATCCTCAACGTAGATGTTCACAGGGGCCAAGCCGTTGGCATAATAAGCGCCCACGGGAGACAGGATGATGTAGAACAAATACTGATTGGACGCATGAACGCCCAGCATGGGCTGGGTGGCAATCATGGTGGGACGGATGTACAGGCTGGTGCCTTCCTGATGGGGCACCCAATCCTTTTCAACCTCTAAAAGGGCTTTTAGGCCTTCCAGGCACAGATCCACGTCCAGCTCAGGCATACACATACGCTTGGCAGAGCGGCACATACGCTCCATATTGGCTCTGGGCCGGAAAAGCTGTAAGCCGCCATCTGCCCGGCGATAGCATTTCATCCCTTCAAAAATCGCCTGCCCATAGTGCAGCACCATGGCGGCAGGATCCATCTTAAAATCCTGGTAGGGCATCACCTGCGGGTCATGCCAGCCCTTTTCAGTGGTATAGGGGATCACCAGCATATGATCAGTAAAGATTTTGCCAAAGCCCAGCTTGGATTCATCCTGAGGCTTCGCCTTCAGCTGCTGGGCCAGGGTCACTTTGATTTCCTGCATAACCAACGTCCTCCATTCTTCCGTACACGCAGCATTTGTATGCTGTTTTATTATACCCTGTCCCCGCGGGGTGTCAAGCCTTTAGGGGCTGACAAAAAGGGGAAATCGCCGTTTTTCCTCCGTTTTTACAAGGCCTTGCCATGGAGCTATAGCATAAAAAGGCGTTGTTATTTGGGAGGTTAACTGTTATAATAACAAAAACTCTTTCCAACTAAAAGGAGCGATCAGGATGCTTAAAAAGTTTACCAAAGCTGAAAAGGGCTGGATCATGTATGATTGGGCTAACTCCGCCTTTTCTGCTATCATTTCTGCCATTATCCTGCCCACCTTTTACTCCGGGTTGACCGCCGGCATCGATTCCGCCGGTCCCTGGTGGGGCTATGCCACCTCCATCGCCACGCTGATCTGCGCCCTGTGCGCGCCGATCTTTGGCACCTTAGGAGACTATAAGGGCTATAAGAAAAAGCTCTTTACCTTCTTTGTTGTTCTGGGTGTTGTGGCAACAGCTCTTTTGGCCTTTACAGCCAATTGGCAATGGATCCTGGTGTTCTACATCCTGGGCACCATCGGCTTTAGCGCCTCCTGCGTATTCTATGACGGCTTTCTGCCGGATGTAACCACCGATGAACGGATGGATATGGTGTCCACCTATGGTTATGGTCTGGGCTATATTGGCGGCAGCACCATTCCCTTGGTCGTTGCCCTGATCCTGGTAATGTTTGGCGCCAACTTCGGCATCAGCAATACCTTGGCCTGTCAAATCTCCTTTTTCATCACAGCGGTTTGGTGGCTGGTTTTCACCATCCCCATGTGGCGTAACGTGCATCAAACCCACTCTGTGCCGCAAAGGGGCAGCCTTTTTAAGCAAAGCTTTCTCCGGCTCGGCAGCGTGGGCAAAGAGATTCTCAGGCATAAGCCTGTGCTCCTGTTCCTAATCGCTTACTTTTTCTATATCGATGGCGTGGGAACCATTATCCACATGGCTTCCATCTTTGGCAGCGCTTTGGGCATGGGGCAAACTGAACTGATTGTAATCCTCATGGTGGTGCAGCTGGTGGCCTTCCCCTTTGCGATCCTCTACGGCAAGCAGGCCAAGAAAATTGGCAGCCGCAGCATGATCCTTGTGGGCATTGCCACCTACTGCCTGGTCTGCCTGGTCGCACTGGCCTTGGAACCCTTGAAGGCGCTGGGCTATTGGCCTCTGATGGGAGGCTTCATTCTGCTGGCTTTCCTGGTGGGCACTGTCCAGGGCGGCATCCAGGCCCTGAGCCGCAGCTTCTTTGGCAAGCTGGTGCCTGCTGATTCTGCCAACGAGTTCTTTGGCTTCTTTGATATTTTCGGCAAGTTCTCCGCAGTGGTTGGCCCTGCCGCCTTCTCTTTGGTGTGGGACGCCACTAACAAGGTTAGCCTGGGCATCCTGCCCGTTCTGGTTATGTTCCTTATCGGCGGCGCCCTGTTTATGAAACTGCCCAAGGAGATTCATAAGCTTTCTGCGGAGTGATCAAAATGCGCATTGATTTTCATACTCACGCTTTCCCGGATGCCATTGCTGCCAAGGCCATTGAGAAGCTGGCCTTTTCCGCCGGAGGGCTGCCTCACTATACCAACGGCAGCTACGCTGAGTTGGACAATGCCTGCCGCCAAGCAGGGATCGATGTTCATGTGGTGCTGTCCATTGCAGTGAAGCCGCATCAGATGCAGACGGTGAACAACGCTGCTTGGCAGATGGAAAGCCCCAGCTTGGTTCCCTTCGGCTCCGTGCATCCCTATGCCCCCGATTGCCTGGAGGAAGCCCGCAGGCTTAAGGATATGGGATTTAAGGGTGTAAAGCTCCATCCCGAATACCAGGGGTTTGAGGTGGACGATCCGGCCATTTTTCCGCTGTACCAGCTGCTGGGCCAGTTGAACCTGATCACTGTTTTTCATGCAGGGGATGACTTGGGTTTTGCGACCCCGCCCAAATGTACCCCTGAAAAGCTCAAAAAAGCCCTGCCGTTCTTTGAAGGCGGGGTGGTGGTGGCTGCTCACATGGGCGGCATGAACCGCTGGCTGGATGTGTTGAAATACTTAGTAGGCGAACAAAATCTGTATGTGGATACCGCTTACTCCCATACGCACATTCCTCCTGCGGCAGCCCTGGAAATCATCCGCAGCCATGGGCCGGATAAGGTGCTCTTTGGCAGCGACTGCCCCTGGGGCAACATTGCCCAGGAGATCGCCTTTATCCAGCGGCTGGGCCTGTCCCCTCAGGAAGAAGAAATGATTCTTGGCGGCAACGCTCAACGACTTTTGAACCTGTAAACATACAACCGCCCGGGCAGACTTGATCCTGCCCGGGCAATTTTGACGGTTACGCCGCCGCTGCCTTCGATTTTCGTGCTGAATAGGCGTAGATGACATTTGCCACAACCACTGCGCACAAACCAGAAATCAGCTTGCCTACGATCATGGCTGGCAATACCGGCGCATCATACGAAAGTGTGAAAGCCAAATGATCGGCAAAAACAAAGGCGGCTGATATGGCAAAAGCAGCGTTAAGCATAATGCCTTTATCATCCATATCATTCATCGCTTCCATCACCGTAAAGCCGCTGGCCAGGCAGGAAATAAATCCCTTGGCTGCCGCATCGTTCACACCCAGCTTGCGGGCGAAAGCATCAATCTGCCTATGAAGGATTTGGGAAAGGAGTTTGAGCATTGGCAGCGCGCCGGTAAGCACCACCGCTGCTCCGATGCAGATGCTTGCCGCCTCCTCAAAGGGCATCAGCCCTTGAATCAGCTCGATCCCTGTTACGTATTGAACGAGGCCCAGAGCGAGACCGATGGTGATAAGCCCTTTGATCACAACGCCAAGGCCATTAAAAATCTTAGTGCACATTTGGGGAGCGAACACCAGTCCCAAGGCGATCAGCACCGAGAATAAGAACAGCGGCAGCATATTGTACAAAAGCTGTCCCACTGGGATAGCCATCATCAGCCCCGCCACAAAGCAGCCTGTTGGAATCGTCAAAACGCCAATGAGCATCCCAAGCAGCATGGGCTCATGCCGCTGAGGTTTCACCACCGTTAAGCCAAAGGCAATGGTAAAGGTAATGGTCATACCCATCATAGAGGAAACCACCAGGCCGCTGAACCGCCCAATCTGCACATCCATTGCCACCTCGGTGGCGAGGGAGGCGCCGCCGCAATCGCCGCAGAAGATCATGGAGGTGATCATCGAGGGATCAATGTGCAGCGTAGTCCAAATCCAATTAAGGAAAGGCTCAAGCACTCGGGCAATAAAA
>JAFUPO010000219.1 GCA_017481185.1 Clostridia bacterium
CACGCTGCCGGTCACGCCCAGAGAACCGTCGTTCTTGGCAAAGCAGTGACGCACGTCGCTGGCGGTGCGGTTGCGGCTGTCGGTGATGGTTTCCACGATGACGGCCACGCCGCCGGGGGCATAGCCTTCGTAGGTGATCTCTTCGTAATTGACGCTATCCAGTTCGCCAGCCGCCTTTTTGATGGAGCGCTGAATATTATCGTTGGGCATATTGTTGGCCTTGGCCTTGGCCACCACGTCACGGAGCTTGCCGTTGACGGACGGATCGCTGCCGCCCTCGCGCACGGCGATGGCGATCTCACGGCCGATCTTGGTAAAGATCTTGCCCCGGGCCGCGTCCATCTTGCCCTTCTTCGCCTGAATGTTATGCCACTTGGAATGACCAGACATGGAACCCCTCCTATAAGGAAACACATAATGTGCTTAAATCAAACGTGTTATTATACCATGGGTTTCCTTATATCGTCAAGGGTTGCGGCCTTTCTTCGCAAGATAGGACTCAACAGCTTCATGGCAGAAGGCCCCCGCTCCCTGACCCCAGACAGCGTCGATATGCTCGGTCACATCCCCGCCCCCGGCGTACATCTGCCCCAGGTATCTCAAAATCTGATCGGTGCAGGTGTAAAGGTTGGCGGTGATAAAGCCCTGCAAGGCCTTTACCTCTTCAAAGGCAGCCTCCGGCTGGCCCTTTTGAACGATCGCGCCCATCAGCGCCATCACCTGTTCCTCCAAGGCCTTCTCCTCCGCCCGGCTGCGGCCCTGGCTCTTTTGCTCATACTCCTGCCAGGCCTGGGTTTTGCCCCAGGAAGCTTTGGCCCAGGCGGCGTATTCATCAATCTTTTGCGTGTCAAAGGCTTTGAAATCCATAAACTTTGTTCCTTTCATCTTCAGTCCTTTGGCCAGGAGGATCAAATTCTCCAGATGCTCTTTGCGCATTTGAAGCAATTGTATCTGCTGCTCCAGGGCCCGGTTGCGGTCAAAGTCAGGGCTGTCTAGGATGCGGGCGATCTCCTTCAGGGGAAACTGCAATTCCTTGAACAAAAGGATGCTTTGCAGCCGCTCCAGAGAGGCTTGGTCATACAGCCGATACCCCGCCTGTGTAACCCGGGCGGGCTTTAACAGCCCCAATTGGTCATAGTGGCGCAGCGCCCGGATGCTGACCCCTGTAAGCTTGCTAACTTCGTTCACCGTCATCATAGAATCACCTCTGACAGCAGTATATACCCTCACGTTGGGGGAGGGTCAAGCGCAAATAAAAAGAGGCGCTTGCGCGCCTCCCTGCCTCAGCGATTCTGCTGATCCTGGTTATTCTGATTGTTCTTGTTTTTCTGGTCGTTTTTGTTCTGATTGTTCTGCTGGTTGTTTTTGTTCTGATTGTTCTGCTGGTTGTTTTTGTTCTGATTGTTCTGCTGGTTGTTTTTGTTCTGATTGTTCTGGCTGTTCTGCTGGTTCTGATAGTTCTGGTTGCTCTGGTTGAAGCTCATGGGTCTGCGCCTCCTTGCTTGTTTTTCAGGCATAGTCTGGCCCTTGTTTTGCAAAGCTATTCGCAGCTAAATTTTTCAAGGAGGCAGCCTATGCTTTTGATTCAGGGCGGTATCCTGCATACCATGGAGGGGCCTGGCCCCTTTCAGGGCGATTTGCTGATTCGGGAGGGAAAAATCGCCCGCATTGCTCAAAGCATCCCACCCACTGCGGCCATGAAGATTTTTGACGCCCGTGGGCTTCAAGTGTTTCCCGGCTTTATCGACGCTCACAGCCACCTGGGCATCGCCCCGGAGAAGGCCACCGGCCAGGGGGATGAAACCAACGAGGGAACTAATCCCATCACCCCCTGTATGCGGGCCATCGACGCCATTAACCCCATGGACAGCGCCTTTCACAATGCCCTGGCCGCAGGAATCACCGGGGTGATGGCAGGCCCCGGCAGCGCCAACCCCATCGGCGGCCAGTTCGCTTTTATCAAAACCGAGGGCCGCTGTATTGACGATATGGTGGTGCTGGCCCCCGGGGCCATTAAGCTGGCCTTTGGCGAAAACCCTATGACCAACTACGGCATGAACGGCAACCTCCCCTCCACCCGTATGGGCGTGGCCTCCTTAATCCGGGAGGAATTGTTCAACGCCCGGCAGTACTTTGACGCAGGCAGCCAGGCTGCCCCTTCCTTTACCATGGAATGTTACCGGGAGCTGTTTGAGGGAAGGATCCCCCTAAAGGCCCACGTTCACCGGGCGGATGACATCTTCACCGCCATTCGCATCGCCAAAGAATTTCATCTGGGGTTGACCCTGGACCACTGCACCGAAGGGCATTTGATCGCTGAGGAAATCGCAGCCAGCGGCTTCCCCGCCATCGTGGGCCCCTCGCTGGCTTCCCGCAGCAAAAGAGAGGTCAGCGCTTCAGACTTCAAAACCCCCGGCGTGCTTCACAAGGCGGGCGTACCCATTGCCCTGACCACAGATCACCCGGTTTCCCGCATCCAGCACCTTCCCCTGTGCGCCGCCCTGGCGGTAAAGGAGGGTCTGCCGGAAAGGGCTGCCCTGGAAGCCATTACCCTCGCCGCCGCCCGCATTTGCCGGGTGGATCACCGCCTGGGCAGCTTGAAGGTAGGAAAGGATGGGGATGTGGCCCTCTGGGAGGGCAGCCCGCTGGATCTAAACGGCAAGGTGCGGGCTGTGTTTATCAACGGCAAAAAAGCTTGGCCGAAAAAGGCGCCTTGATCATTCAAGGCGCCTTATACGTATTTGTTGGGGGATCGCACTGCCGCCCCCGGCAAACATAATAGGTAGTTTTTCCCTCCTTAAGGGGATGGGCTTCGTCCGGCCTGTCCAGCAGGGTCACGTTAGCTTCCAGGGGCAGCTGAAAGGGAAGCTCCTTTCGCTCCCCGGGAGAGGCAAGCACCACGGTGATCTGGTCAGAGGGATCCTCCCACTCCATCAGGGCCATGAGAAACATGGCGTGGCCCGCCGGGTAGGCGGCAGATTTCTCCGCCAGAAAATCCAATTGCCGCTGGGCCGCCTGTCCGTAGCGCTCCTTGCCTGTTAGATAAAAAAGCCTGACCAGATTCCAGGCCATAAGGGCGTTGCCGCTGGGGGTGGCCCCGTCGTAGGTTTCCTTAGGCCTGAGGATCAGGGGCGGCGCATCATGCCCGTAGAGAAAAAAGCCGCCTGCTTCATCCTCGAACTGAGCCAGCACCTGGCGGCACAGAGCTTCGGCCTGGGCCAGAAAGGCTTTTTCAAAGGTCACCTGATACAGCTCCGTTTGGGCATAGATCAGGGCCGCATAGTCCTCCAAGAATCCTGCCGCCCCCCGCTGGCCCCCGGCATAGCTGGTAAACAAGCGCCCCGCCTCCATCATATACTCGCGGATGAACCCCTCCGCCTTGCGGGCGGCCTGCAAATAATCCCCCTTGCGGCTAAGCCGGTAGAGCTGGCACAGGGCGGCGATCATCAACCCATTCCAGCTGGCTAGAATCTTATCATCCAGGTGCAAGAGGCAGCGCCTCTTGCGATAGGCGTACAGCTGGGGGAGAAGGCGCTCAAAGCCTTCGGCCTGCGGGTCGCTGCCCAGCAGATTGGGGATGCTTTTTCCCTCAAAATTGCCCTCGTAGGTAATGCCGTACTGGCGGCAGAAGGCCTCGCCCTCCGCCTCCCCCAAAACGCTTTTCACCTCCTGAGGCGTCAGCAGATAATACCTACCCTCCTCCCCCTGCGCATCCGCATCCTGGGCGCTGTAGAAGCCGCCCTGGGGAGCCGTCATCTCCCGGAGGATATAGGCAGCCGTTTTTTGCGCTACGCTCAAATACCTTTCACGCCCCGTCATGGCATAGGCCCTGGCATAAGCCAGGATCAAGAGGGCATTGTCGTAGAGCATCTTTTCAAAGTGAGGCGCAAGGAAGAGCCCATCGGTAGAATAACGGCTGAACCCAAAGCCGATGTGATCAAACAGCCCGCCCCGATACATCTGCCAGAGGGTATGCTCCACCATTTTGAGCGCATCCCCCCGGGGATGGCGGCGGTGGTATTCCATCAAAAACAAAAGGTTATGAGGGGCGGGAAACTTGGGAGCCCTGCCAAAGCCGCCGTTAGCCACGTCATAGCTGCCTGCAAAAAGCCGCAGAGCCGCCGCTGGCAGATCCTCCCGCTGCGGCCCCGGCTCCTCCGGCTGAGTCAGCTGGGCCATCAGCTCCTGCGCCTGATCCAGGAGGGTTTGGCGATCCTCCATCCATTTTTCATGGATCAGGGTCAGCAGTTCATCAAAGCCGATCATGCCGCCCCGGCGAAATTTAGGGAAGTACGTTCCCGCAAAAAAAGGCTGCTGATCCGGGGTCATAAAAATGCTGGTGGGCCAGCCCCCGGAACCCATAAAGGCCATGCAGGCGCTCATATACACGCTGTCAATATCCGGGCGCTCCTCCTTGTCCACCTTGATGCTGATAAAGTGGTCGTTCAGCAGCCGGGCAATGCCCGCATCCTCAAAGCTTTCGCGGGCCATTACATGGCACCAGTGGCAGGTGCTGTATCCAATGCTTAAAAAAATGGGCTTATCCTCCTGCCTGGCCCGGTCAAAAGCCTCCTGGCTCCAGGGATACCAATCCACCGGATTGCTCGCGTGCTGGCGCAGGTAGGGGCTGGTTTCATGCTGCAAGCGGTTGCTCATTGTCTCACCTCCCTGTCAGTATGCGCCGTAATGTATGTAAAAATCCCCGGTGTGCGTGACAATGATCCCGCGCCCCTTGTCTAAAGGATGTAACGTTAACACCTTTTGAAGGAGGAAACCAGCCGGCTGCCCATTGCATCATGACCAAGGGTTTCTTCGCGTTGTTCCTGTGCCTTTTACTGCCCTTTTCAGCTCTGAGCGAAAGCATCACCGCCCGCCATGGGGACAGGGCTTCCCCCCAAATCGCCATCACCATTGACGACTGCTATGACCGAAATCAGATCCTTGCGGCCATTGAATTGTGCGAAAAGCACCAAATCCCCGTTACTTTTTTTCCCGTGGGCAGCGCCCTGAAATTTGCCGATGGCCCCCTTTGGCAGCGGGCCCTGGACGCAGGCTGTGAGATTGGCAATCATACCTGGAGCCACAAGCAACTGACGGAGCTTTCTCCCTCCAGCATCCGCTATCAGCTTTTGCGCACCCAGCAAAAGGTGGATGAAATGCTGGGATACCATTACCCCATGCAGGTGCTGCGCCCGCCCTACGGCGCGACCAATGGCAAGGTAGCCCAGGCAGCCAAGGGGGCCGGATACCTTAAGGTAGCTCTCTGGGATGTGAGCCAAACCAACGCTGCAAAGGCCCTCAAGGATGTGCAAAAGGGCAGCCTCCTGCTCTATCACGCCCGGGCCAAGGATATAAAATGTCTAAAAACCCTCATCCCCCAGCTCTTGGAGAAGGGGTATGAATGTGTTACCGTTTCAGAACTGCTGGGGCTGGAGCCGGTGAGCCTTTCACAGGAAATTTACCGATACGAAAAATAAAAAGCAGCTTACGCCGCTTTTATCAATTCTTTCTCGAGACCCGCCAAGAGGCCCCTGCTGCCGCCCTGCGAAATGGCGCTGCGGAGTGCCTCTTCAAATCTGCCGAACAAAAAAACCGGACACCCTTTGGTTTCCGGTTTGGTGGAGCATAGCGGATTCGAACCGCTGACCCCAACACTGCCAGTGTTGTGCGCTACCAGCTGCGCTAATGCCCCGCGAACGAGATATATATTAGCACAGGTTTTGCGGTTTGTAAAGGGGTATTTTGAGATTTTTTAAAAATTTTTTGTTGAACCCTTTACCGATGGCTGCGCATTTCCCGCCGCTGCTGGGCGGAGCGGTATTCCAGCTTTTCCTCCGTGGTCTCGGGAATGAGGGGCGGCACGGGGGTGGGCTGGTTGTTTTCATCCAGGGCCACCATGACCAGATAGGCCCGGTTGACCCGGGTGCGCTCGCCGGTGCGGGCCTCCACATAGGTATCCACCCGCACCTCCATGGAGGTATGGCCCGCATAGGTCATCACGCCCTCCAGCACGATGGTATCGTTTACAAAGGCCGGGGCCTCAAACACCAATTGGTCAATGCAGGCGGTGGTCACCTCTCGGCCTGAATGGCGGCGGGCCACCACCCCGGCCACCACGTCGATCCACTCCATAAGGCGGCCGCCAAAGAGGCGGTTATAGCCGTTGATGTGCGCGGGCATGAGGATCTGCACCTGCTGGGTGCGGGATTGGGCAACGGTTTTGCCTTGCATAGGGGGGGACTTCCTTTCTTTTTATGAGAGATGGCAGAGGCTCAACAGGCCCCGCTTACGATCTAGATCGTGAAGCATGAATTCCCTAGGACTGCGCTGGGCGATGGAAAGGAGCATTTCCTCCTCCGCAGGGAGGCCGCCTGACTCCAGCCCCTGGGCGACCTCGTGAAGCACTTCCTCACATAAAAAGGACGCCAGCTCCCGGGGCACAACGATCAGGGAGGGATCGATCCTGCCCTCCACCCGAGCCAGGTGAATTACATCGTCGCACAGAGGCCGCCAGTCAAAGGCGGTGCGGGCATACAGGGGCCAGCGCTGGTAACCAAAATCAATCCAGGCGTAGTGGGTGTGGTGAGGATGGCTGGCCATGGTGCGGGAGAGGAGAAAGGCCTTGCCTGCCTTGAACTGCAAGAGATCCTCCTCCGGGGTCCAGATGCGCTCCAGGGGCAAGCCGTAGCGCTGCTGATACTCATACATATTGCTAAAATGCTTGCGAGCCCGGCGGGCGGGGCCGCCCTTGGCATAAAGGAGAAGCGGCAACTCCTTCAATCGGGCCAGGTGGCGAAACCAGCTTTCATACTCGCCGCTTAAATGCTTTACTGGGCAGGCCATTTCCCGAAACGCCGTTACAAACAGGGGCGAGGGCTGGCCTTTTCTCAGGGCCACGCGCCTTAAGCCCTCCCGGGCCTGGATATGGGGCGGCGGCTGCATATCGTATTGCAAATCTGGGGTGTACAGCCCCAGCCGGGCGGCGGAGGACAGGCGGCGCGCCATAAGATCCAGCGCATATTCCTTTTCAAATTGGCCCATGGGATCCTTCGGCTGCCAGGGGGGCAGAGATTTTACGTCAAAGGGCTCCGGGGAGGGCATCTGGGGATGCCCCAGGGCTGCCACAGGCAGGGTGTAGGGCTGCCAGCCCCCTTCAAAGGCGGCAAGAAAAAGAGGCTCCTCCCACTCTTTTTTCTGTTTAAAAAAGGCCGCCGGGGCGAACATAAATGCCGGGTGAATAAAGGCGCAGCGCTGAGCTGAGGAACAATAGCACATAGGCGTGCCGGGCTGAAAGCAGAGCCGCCCCGCCTCATCAAAGCCCTGGGCTGCCACAGGCATGGGGCCAAAGGGATCCTGGGGCCGGGGCAGCCAGCCGGTAAGCAAGGCCTGGTCATCCTTCAAGCGCAGATGGGCAGCCACCAATTGCAGATCCCAATGGCGCTCAAAAATTGTGCCTTGGGGGATCAAAAGGGCATATTCCTCCCCCTGCCAAAGGGCAAACAGCTTCTCCCTTTCCCCGAAGCTGGCGGGGGCCAAGGCCTTGAAACGCTCCTGCTGAGAATCCTCCAGGGCCAGCGCCAGGCGCAGCCGCTGGGGATAGCAGGCGTTTTTCACAGCGCTTTCCAATGTATCATAAGCTGCTTGGGCGTTGGAGCCGGGCAGCATGATTAAAATCTTTTCCAAGGGCTAATCCTCCTTGAAAGCTATTATACCATTCCGGAGCGCCCAACGGGGGAAAAGCTGAAAATTTTACTTTTTGCGGATCTGAAACTTTTCAATCCATCCTTTCTTATATTTCAGCGACACATAGCCCACCGCCGAGGCGACCAAAGCGCCCAGGGCGTCCACCATCAAATCCTTCATGGTATCCGTCAGGGCGGCGTGGCCTGAAAGCACCGTGCCGTCTGCCAGGATAAACTTTTGCATATTCAGGCCCAGAAGCCCGTCAAAGGTGTATTCGTAAACCTCCCAGGCCACCCCCAGGGCAATGGAAAAGCAAAGGGCGAATACTGCCACAAAAACAGGGCTCAGGCTCAGGGGCACCCGCTCCGCCCTGTTCAAAAGAGTGATGAAACTAAAGGCCAAGCACCCCAGCATAAAGCCGGAGAAAGCGTGAAGAATCACATCCCAATGGGGCACCCGGTAGTAGTAGTCGCGCACCTCCCCCAGAAAGATGGCTGCATACAAAAACACCAGGTAAAAGATCATCATCAGCGAAGGGATCTGGATAGACCATTTTTTGCTGATCCACCCGGGCAGGAGCATCACCACCAGGCCCAGGGCGCACTGCACGAACATAAGGGTATAGTGAGATTGATCCTGAGCATAGCGAGGATCCCTCAAGCGCGCCAGGGTATAAACCATGGAAAGAATCAGGGTCACAAATAAAAATCTGGCAAGGAACTTCGCCCATTTGCCGCTGCGGGAAGCCATTTGCTTTCCTCCTTTGGTTGCATTTGCCCCTAGGATACGCAAAAATCCCCCGCTCTACCAGCCTTAGGCTGCCAATGCAGCAGCGTGGGGGCTCAAAAACCCCTTTTGGCTGCCTGAAATTTCTTTTTTAATTTAGGGAACAATAAGGCTAATTCATCGTCTGATAAGGTGTAAAACAAAACCCAAAGGAGAATGAATGATGAAATTAGCTGCTTTGATTCTTGCCGGCCTTATGTCTCTTACCGCCTGCGCCCCGGCCGCCGCTCCTGAACCCCAGGCCTCCCAGGAGCCTGTGGTATCCCTGACAGGCACGGTGAACCAGGTCACCGAGGAGGGCCTGCTGCTGGATACTGAAAGCGGCCCCGTGCTGGTGCTTACCAACAGCGACACCGTGCTGGAGGGCTTTGCGGCGCTCAGCGACCTAGCCCCCGGCCGGATGGCGGAGGTGCTTTACAACGGTATGATGACCCGCTCCATTCCCGCCCAGATCACCGCTCAGCGGATCACCAGTGTGCAGCTGGCCGGAACCGTGACCGAGCACATGGAAAGCGCTTTTTTGATGGATACCCCTTCCCAGGGGCCGGTGCAGGTAAACCTGCAAGCGGGCGCGACCCTGCCGCAG
>JAFUPO010000220.1 GCA_017481185.1 Clostridia bacterium
CCAAGAGGCCACATATTCCAGGCTCGACGGGGCCGCCGGGAGTTCCACAATTCGCTCGAGGTGCCCCTGCAGGCCCAACTCCTGGGCCGCCAGGTGGAAATGACAGATGGCAATGCCCACGTCGATGCGCTGCATATCCAGGCCACCGGTCTCGCCTCCGATACCCGTTTTTTTGAAAAAGTGGAAGCCCCGATCATCTGCCAGTACCCGCCAGGGCTGGCGATTCACCGCCGAGGGTGCCAGGCGCAGCAGTTCCAAGGGCTGGCGGTACTCCCCTGCCGCTTCCGGCGTCAAAGGGGTAGCAAGATCCTTACAGAAAAAAAGCTTCTGCCAGGGCTTCCGGTTCCTGGAACCGATGGCGCCCCGGAACACATGTTCCACCAACCGCTTCTTCTCCGCCGGATAACCGATGGGCGAGAGGATGGAAAAGGCCTCCTCCGGGCCGATGTCAATGGCAGCCGCAAAACTGCTGCGGCGGAACGTGCCCCCCAGCCAGCAGGTACCAAGACCCAAGGCCGTCGCCTGCAGTACCATTTTTTCGAAAGCATAACCCACTGCCTCGGCGGCGTGGGGTGCCTTCGGCACAGTCACTGCCAGGAAGGTTTTGGCCCCTTTGATAAAGCCATAGGTGCCCAGCTTCTCCCCTTCCGGGGCGGTGTCCTTTTGCACCACCTGCACCCGCACCGCAGGGCCCAGAGGGTTGGACAAGCAGCCGCCAAGGCCCAGAAGGGCCAGTTCTTCCCTCACCGGACGGGGGGCATAGGTTCGGATGCTGGTGCGGGCCTCGATGGCGGCCTTCACAGAAAGGCCGGACATCATTCCTGTCTCCGGGCGGGCTGCATCTGATCCAGGATTTTATACAGCAGGCGATACAGTTCTTCCATCTCATCGGGCTCCATGCTGGTGCCTTCGGCAATGGCGGCAGGCACCTTCAGCGCTTCATCCTTCAGGGCTTCGCCCTGAGGCGTGAGGCTGACGATCAGATTTCGCTCGTCATAATTGGCGCGCTTGCGGGTGATCAGACCCTTGGCTTCCAGCTTCTTTAATAGGGGGGTCAGCGTGCCGGAATCCAGATACAGGCGCTCGCCCAGGGCCTTCACCGTCATATCGTTGCGCTCCCAGAGCACCATCATGGTAAGGTACTGGGTATAGGTCAAGTCCAGTTCGTCCAGCAGAGGCTTGTATTGTTTGATGACCTCGCGGGAACAGGCATACAAGGGAAAACAAAGCTGATGATCAATTCTCAATGCGTCATACTTATGATCGGTCATAGCATCCTCCAACATTAGTATGATAATTGGGTAATACGTTATATAAAATGTATCACATTTTTCCTCTTTACGCAAGGGCTATTGCACCATTTGTCAAATCCCGCATCCGAAAAAGCAAAAAACCGCAGGGCTTTCTGTTTTATTCTCCTTTATAGCAGTGTCCGAACTTGCTCAAATATAATCTTCATGGGCGTCGTCGGCTCAAAACGAGCCACCACTGTTCCCTCACGGTCTACTAAAAACTTTGTAAAATTCCACTTTACATTTCCATTATTCTTGTAGTCCTTATCCATCTTCCTGGCAATGCCCTTCATTGCCAGCGCCATAGGGCCTTTTCCGAAGCCCACAAAACCAGCTTGTTTGCCAAGCCACTTATAAAGAGGAATGGCGCCATCACCAAAAACATCCACCTTCGCAAATCGAGGAAAGGTAGTGCCGTAATGCACCTTGCAAAAGGTCTGAATCTCTTCATCAGAGCCCGGCGCCTGGTTGCCAAATTGGTTGCAGGGAAAATCCAAA
>JAFUPO010000221.1 GCA_017481185.1 Clostridia bacterium
ACGCTGGTGTTTGTTCTGCTAACCAGCATCCCCATGGGCATCATGGCGGCTTTGAAAAACGGCAAATGGCAGGATATGCTGCTCATGGCTGTGGCCACCATCGGCGTGACCATCCCTTCCTTCGTCATCGCTACGGGCCTTATGTATATTTTTTCCTTCCAGCTGGGGTGGACTCCCACCTACGGCGTGGATACCTGGCAGGGCTGGATTTTGCCTGCCCTCGCCCTGGGCGGCTATTCCATCAGCTTCCTGGCAAGGCTCATGCGCTCCTCCCTCTTGGAGGTCATGGGGCAGGATTATATCCGCACCGCCCGAGCCAAGGGCATCTCTGACACCCGGGTTATTGTGAAGCACGCCCTGCGCAACGCCATGATCCCCGTGGTCACGGTGCTGGGCCCCACGGTGGCCAACCTTTTGACCGGCAGCTTCGTGATTGAAAAGATCTATGCCATTCCTGGCATGGGCAACCACTTTGTCAACTCTGTCACCCAGCGTGACTATACCACCATCATGGGCATGACCATCTTCTACGCGGCGGTGCTCATTGCCATGATTTTCATTGTGGATATTTTCTATTGCCTGATTGACCCCCGCATTAAGTACGACTAAGGAAAGGAGAACGCTCAAAAATGGATGCATCCAACAAGTGGGAGCGAGTCTCCTTTAACGAGGGCGAGGCAGAACGGATTTATGCCAAATCCCGCACCTTTGTGGGGGATGTGTGGTTCCGCTTTCGCCATAAGCCCACGTCGCTGCTGGGCCTGATCCTGGTGCTGGTGCTGCTTATCTTCTCCCTGGTGGGCCCCCTGTTCAGCCCCTACACCTATTCCAAGCAGAACACCAAGATGGCTAACATCCCCCCGGTGATGACCGTTTACCCCGGCCCCGATGGCAATTACTTTTACATTACCCAGGCCATGAAGGTTATTGAGGTGGATGAGAGCGGCCATCTGGTTCGTCAGCTGCGCAAGGGCAAGGATGATGCCAAGATCAAGCAGACCACCTTCAAGTATTCCGATGATGTGATGGTCACCATGGACTATTCTCAAAAGCCCGTTGTGATGCTGGATGCCGAAGGCAACCGCATCGAAAAGGGCGTAACCCTGTGGAACGCCTCCTACCTGCTGGGCACTGACCATCTGGGCCGGGATATTCTCACCCGGCTCATGTACGGCACGCAGATTTCCCTCATGGTGGCCTTTGTGGCTACCTTGGTAAACATGATTATTGGCATCCTTTACGGCGGCGTGGCGGGCTACTTGGGCGGCCGCACTGACGCGGTGATGATGCGCATTGTGGATGTGATTTCCACCATTCCTCTGACCCTGTATGTGATTCTGATCAAGGTCTGTTTGGATAACGGCCTTATCTCCATCATTGTGGCCCTGTCCAGCGTGTACTGGGTGGATATGGCCCGGGTGGTTCGCGGCCAGGTGCTCAGCCTCAAGAATCAAGAATTCGTGATGGCTGCCCGCACCATTGGCTCCTCCACCAAGACCATTCTTTTGAGCCACCTAATCCCCAATGCCATGGGCCCCATCCTGGTCACTGTGACCATGCTGATCCCCAGCGCCATCTTTATGGAAGCCTTTATGAGCTTCATCGGCATCGGCATCGCGCCGCCCATGGCCTCTTTGGGCACCATGTGCAACGACGCAACTGAGGCCCTGCGCACCAATCCCTACCAGCTGTTCCTGCCTGCGATTGTGATCTGCCTGATTATGTTCGGCTTTAACTTTGTGGGCGACGGCCTGCGGGACGCCCTGGACCCCAAGCTTAAGAAGTAAGAAAGGAAGAGACGAATGGAACCGATCTTAGACGTGCGGGATTTGCATACGTCCTTCCTCACCTCCTCCGGTGAAGTGAAGGCCGTGCGCGGCGTCAGCTTCCAGGTGCATAAGGGGGAGACCGTGGGCATCGTGGGCGAGAGCGGCAGCGGCAAGTCTGTCACCAGCCTGTCCATTTTGAAGCTCTTGGGCTCTACCGGCAAGGTGCAGGCGGGCAGCATCCGCTTAAACGGTCAGGAGCTCACCCATATGAGCGCCAAGGAGATGCGCCAGGTTCGGGGCAGCCAGATTTCCATGATCTTTCAGGACCCTATGACCAGCCTGAACCCGCTCATTTCTGTAGGCGAGCAGGTGGGCGAGATGCTTTGGGCTCATGACAAGAGCCTCTCCCAGGAGGAGCGGAATCTGCGGGTGTTGGAGCTTTTTCGCATGGTGCGCATCCCCGAACCTGAAAAGCGTTTAAAAAGCTATCCCCATGAATTCTCCGGCGGTATGCGCCAGCGGGTGATGATCGCCATGGCCCTGGCCTGCAAGCCCGGCCTGCTCATTGCTGACGAGC
>JAFUPO010000222.1 GCA_017481185.1 Clostridia bacterium
GAGCGACTCATTGCCGCCCTGGAGGCAAACAAAGCCCCCATGACGCTGCCGCCCATGTAACAAGAGAGGAGAGCGCCCATGTTTACCCGTTTATATGAGCTGCCCAGAGATCAATATCTGCCCGGGTGCCCGGTGCTGATTAAGGCCGGGGCCCTGCTGCGCTACGAGGCTCAGGGGCGGCTGCTGGCTCAAATGAAGCTGGCTTCCCTCAGCGAAAAGCCCATCGCCGCCCTGGTGGTGGAGCTTGCGCTTAAGGATGTGCTGGGCCAGGTAATGGGGGTCAAGGAGTTCCAGTATCTGGATCTTGCCATTCAGCCCTACCAGACCTTTGGGGATCAAACGCCCCTTTATCTTGACAGCAGCGAAATTCGCTCCTATGACGCTTTTATCAAGGCGGTGGTTTTTGCCGATGGGAGCCAGTGGCACAACCTGGAAAATACTCAGGCCGCGCCCCTGCCCTCCCCGGTTTGCCTTGGGCTGTCTCCCCGGAACCTTGAAAGGTATCGGCAGGAGATGAATTGCCAGGCCCTGGCCTATGCGCCCCAGAGCTTTGGCGGCCTGTGGCAGTGCGGCTGCGGGGAATGGAATCTTCAGGCCGATGAGCGCTGCCACGGATGCAGCTGCTCCCTGGCGGCCCAGAGGCAGCTAGCCCAGGAGGACGTGATAGCCCAGCATATTCAGGCGGCGGAAGCCCGCCTGGAGGCGCAGGCGCAAATGGAGGCTGCCGCCCAGGCTCAAAGGGCCCAGACCCGAAAAGCCCGGGCAGCAAAGCGGAACAAGCTGCTTTTCATTCTGCTGCCGGTCCTTCTCGCCGCTATTGCCTTGGGCGTGGCGCTCAACACGGTCATCATCCCCGGCAATCATTACAGAGCAGGCCAGGCAGCCCTGCTTGAAGGACAATACGAAGCGGCCATCCAGGCCTTCAGCCAGGCGGGGAATTATCAGGATGCCCGGGAGCAAATGAAAAGCGCCTATAGCGCCCTGGGGGATGAACGGGCTGCCCAATGGGATTACGCCGGGGCGGAAAACGCCTATCGAGCAGCCGGCAAATACGATCTGGCACAGACCTACGACCTCTTCGCAGAGGCTGCCCAGGCAGCCAATGTAGAGGTTTCCTCCAGCGGCGAAGCGATCTTCATCGATCCCAAGGGCCAGGAGATCTGGCGTACTTCGCTGGCCCCCTCCAAGGCCGCTGAACCCCACTATTACACCGCCTACGGGGAGCCTCGCTATCTGGAAGGCGCACTGGAAATCAAGCACGGCAGCCGCTACACCATTACCGGCGCTGACCGGGTGCTGGATGCCAACGGCCAGGTGCTCTCAGACCTAAGCGGCTACGATACCTGCGTGGAGATGGCCCTCCTTGAGGACGGCAGCAAGGCGTTTACGGCCATCTGGCTGCACAAGGATGGCGCCTACGGCCTGGCGGATGAAAACGGCCAGGTGCTTTCAGAACCCCAGTGGTTCTATCTGCGACGCACCGCCTATGGCAGCGATACGCCCTATTTTTCCGGCGGCATGGCAGCGGTGAGGGCTGCAAACGGCCTTTACGGCTACATCAACACCGCCGGTGAAATGACCATTGCGCCCCAGTATGAGGTGGCCCACGATTTTTCCTGCGATGTGGCGCTGGTACGCCTGCCCTCGGCCAATGCCATGGTCAATGGTCTGTATACCACCGTGGAAGGCAGCTGGCAGGTGATTGACGCTCAGGGAAATCTGCTTTTAACTGCCCAGGGCTGGCGGCCCGACGACTATGCCGAGACCTTTGAAGGCGGCTGGCTGCTGGTGGAGTTCAGCGATGAAACCAAGGGCTATATTAACCCCCAGGGCCAGCGCTTTATGAACAGAAGCTGGTATGACGCCGATGAGGTGCAGCATGGCTACGCCATCGCCAAGCCCAGTATGTCCTACATTGAGATTCTGGATATGGAAAAGGGGCAGGTGTTGGGCCAGGTCACCCATTCTTTTTCCTATTCCTTTAATGCGCAAAGAGGCATACTGCTGCTTAACAACTACTACAAAAAGAACGGCGAACCCCATTACACCTATACCCTGGTAAACCTGTCGGGGCAGGCGCTATTGAGCCGGGTGCCGGAGTACAGAAGCAAAAGCTCAACGTATGGCACCGCTCCGTTTTACTGGATTGATGATCAATACCTTTTGCAGTATGACTCCCGTGAAACCAAGGGCCTGTACAAGCTTACCGGCCCCCGGGAGCGCCGCAGCCTGGCCCTCATCGCCCAGGTGCAGTGGGATTATTTAAACGGCTCCGCCAGCTACTATGGGGTAAAGAACCCCAATGCCACCCAGGGCGTGATCTCCGTGGGTAAGAAAAATTCATACGGCTTCATCGATGTAAACGGCCAATTGATCAGCGATGTTGCCTGGCAGGAGGTCAAAGAGTTTGGCCCCGAGGGGGTGGGCTTTGTCAAATCTCAGCAGGGGCTTTGGGGCATGATTGACCCCCAGGGGCAGATGCTTGTATCCCCCGTATGGACGCAAATCGGCAACTTTGGCAACGGGCTGCTGCCGGTAGAAAAAGACGGCAAATGGGGCTATGTGACCCCCGACGGGCAGATGGCGCTGGCTTACCAATACGATTCTGCCTCCGATTTCATTCAGGGCCGAGCCGTGGTATCCACCGCCCAGGGGGCGCAGGTCATTGATCCCCGGGGAAAGGTGCTCCTTCAGGGCTACGACTTGATTAAGCCCCTGATGAGCCACGGCTTTGCAGTGAAGCAACAAGGCCTTTGGCAGCTGCTGGACGCTAACTACCAGCGAATTTACTAAACAAAAGCGAGCCGCCCTGCTTTCTTACGAAAGCAGAGCGGCCTTTTATGCAGGCGATCACATGGGCTGCTCCTGCACGTGCTTGCGCATATGGAGCAGCGCATTTTTCTCCAGCCGGGAAACCTGGGCCTGGGAGATGCCAATCTCATTGGCTACCTCCATCTGGGTGCGGCCTTCAAAAAACCTGAGGCGCAGAATTTTCTTTTCACGCTCGTTCAAGCGGTGCAGGGCCTCCTTGATGGCCAACTCCTGGAGCCAGCTTTCATCCTGGGCCTTTTCATCCTTCACCTGATCCATGATGTAAATGGCGTCGCCGCCGTCGTTGTACACCGGCTCAAAGAGGGAAACCGGATCCTGAATGGCCTCCAGGGCAAAGACCACGTCCTCCCGTTTCAGGTGCATTTCCTCAGCCAGTTCGGTCACGGTGGGCTCGCGGCCCCATTGGCTCTGAAGCCGGTCTCGGGCCTGGAGGGCCTTATAGGCCGTATCCCGGAGGCTTCGGCTGACCCGGATGGGGTTATTATCCCGAAGGTAGCGGCGGATTTCCCCAATGATCATGGGCACCGCATAGGTGGAAAAGCGCACATTCTGGCTCACGTCAAAATTATCCAGGGCCTTGATAAGACCAATGCAGCCCACCTGAAACAGGTCATCCACGTTCTCGCCCCGGTTGTTGAAGCGCTGAATCACGCTGAGCACCAGGCGCAGATTGCCCCGAATAAATTCCTCCCGGGCAGCCTGGTCGCCCCCATGAACCAGGGGAAACAGCTGCCGCATTCTGTCGTTGGTGATTACCGGCAGGGAGGAGGTATCCACCCCGCAGATTTCCACTTTGCCTGTTGCCATGTTGCATCCCTCCACGATTCCGGATGGATGCAGTATGGCCCGGCTTCACCCCCCGTATACCGGGGGACAAACTAACTGGAAATACGCTTGAGTTCGACATTAAGGCGGCTGAGGATGCGCTTTTCAAGGCGGGAGATATAGCTTTGGCTGATGCCCAGCACATCCGCCACCTCCTTCTGCGTTTTTTCCTTGCCGCCGGTCAGGCCAAAGCGCAGGGTCATGATCTGTTTTTCCCGGGGGCTCAGGCGCTCCAGAGCCCCATGAAGAAGCTGCTTTTCTACGCCTTCCTCGATGGAGCGGTAAACCGTGTCGCCCTCGGTGCCCAAAACGTCTGAAAGCAGAAGCTCATTGCCGTCCCAGTCGGTTTTAAGGGGTTCGTCTAAAGATACCTCCATTTTCAGCCGACTGGTACGCCGAAGAAACATGAGGATTTCGTTTTCAATGCATCGGCTGGCATAGGTCGCTAGCTTGATCTTCTTGGCCGGGTCGAAGGTGTTTACCGCCTTGATGAGCCCGATGGTGCCAATGGAGATCAAATCCTCCAGGCAGATGCCGGTGTTTTCAAACTTGCGGGCGATAAACACCACCAGGCGCAGATTGCGTTCGATCAGGGTCTGGCGCACCTGGTGGGAGCGCTGGGGCAGCTGCGCAAACAACTCGGCCTCCTCTTCCCGGCTCAGGGGCTGGGGCAGGGGGTCCGGGCCGCCGATGTAATGGATCTCAGCTTCGCCCAGGCGGCCCAGCAGCCAGGCGAGCTTTTCGCGGGCCATCACGTAGAGTTTCAGGGGTTGGGACATAAACAGGCCTCCCTCGGTTATTGGATCAAAGCGGCGGGCACCAGCGCCTGCATCCCGTCGTAGGGGGCGGGGGCCACGCCGATAAGGGCTTGGCAGGGCTGCCAAACGCCCTTTCGTTCCAAACGCATTTCTTCCGGGCGAAAAAGCAGCATCAGCCCACGCCCGGCGCAGGTGCGGATGCTCAAAAGGCGAAAGCCAGCAGGCGTTTCTTCCTCCATGGTGAGAGCTGTAAAGGGCAGAAGGGGCAAAAGGGCCTGCCGGGAGCAAACGATCACCGGTAAGCCGGTCACCGGGTCTGAAAGGAGATTGCCCGTATCCACCATGGCGCTAAGGCGCAGGGTGCTGCCCCTGAACTGAATCTCCACCCGGCTGCACCGACTGGGCGCGGGCGCCTTAAATGTCAGGCCTGAAAGAGCCATCAGCCCGCTGCCTGCGGCCAGGGCCCACAAGGGATGAACGCCATGCTGCCACAAAAGGGTGCACAGCCCCGACAAAAGCGCCCCGGACAAAAGCACCGCTGCCCCGACGCGCACAATTCGCGGGGGCGACAGCCCCGGCCAGGCGATCCATACCATGCAGAAGGGCAGCAAAAGAAGCCCTGGCCAGCCGCCAAATCCCGCCAGCGCGGCAATGGCTCCCAGAGCAGCGGCAGCCATCAGCCGCAGCCCTGGGCATTGGCCTGTTAGCCGGGCTGCCCCCCAGA
>JAFUPO010000223.1 GCA_017481185.1 Clostridia bacterium
CGGCCAGTATGCGCACATTCTGCTCCCCGCCGATATTGCCTGGGTTGATGCGAAATTTGGCAATGCCGTTTTAAGCAGACTTAATAGCCCACGTATGATAGAAATGAATATCAGCCACCAGAGGCACAGGGCTTTCATCCACCAATTGGCGCACAGCCTGGGCGCAGGATTCGTCGTAAACGGAAACACGAACGATGTCGCATCCAGCCTCTGCCAGGGCTTTGATTTGCGCGCCAGTGGCGGCAGCATCGCGGGTGTCAGTGTTGGTCATAGACTGAACCCAAACCGGGTTATCCCCTCCCAGGGCCAGGTTTCCCACATGAACGACTTTAGTCATCAAAAAGACTCCTTTGGTTATTGGAAGATGCGTATCACATCGCGGAAGGTGAAGAAGATCATAAAGGCCACCAGCAGAAGCATCCCCGCCATGTGCACCATGGCCTCCTTCTGGGGGGCAATGGGTTTACGGCGGATAGCCTCTACCACCATGAACAGAAAACGGCTGCCGTCCAGGCCGGGAATGGGCAAGAGATTCATAATGCCCAAGTTGATGGAGATTACAATAAGCAGATTGACGTAAGCCTCCAGGCCGCCTGATTGGGTTTGCTCCGTAACGATATGAATGATGGCCACAGGGCCGCCGGTTTCCTCAAACCCTTCGCCGGTGGTAACCAGGTTTTTCAGAGCGTTAGTGATGGCGCTGCCTGCGCTGACACAGTTGTACCAGCTTAATTGCAGCGCTTCACCCACCCCGGGGGTACGCGGGCCGGAAAGCTGATAGCTGAGGGTGATGCCCATCAGATACCGCTGCTCTGCTTCATTAAACTGGGGCGTAAGGGGGAAAACTAGCTGCTCTTGACCCCGTTGAACAGTGACGTTGACCTTGCCGGTCAAGGCAGCCTGTTCATCCAATGCGGTGCGGAGGCTTTCGCCGGTGAGCTCCCTGCCCACCGCCTGGGTGTTAATGGCTAAAATCACATCCCCAGGTTGGAGACCAGCGGCCTGAGCGGGGGTATCGGCCTCCACACCGTAAACGTATAGAGAGTCGGGAGCCGGGTCATACACGCCGCCGATCATAAAATAGCCGAAGAGCACCACAAAAGCCAGCACGAAATTCATCATGGGCCCCATGATCACGGTGAACATCCGTTTCCAAACGCTTTGACGGTTATAGGCCCGGGGATCATCCAGGATGTTGCCCTCCACATCGTCCTCGCCGTAGAAGGCGCAGTAGCCGCCCAGGGGGATCAGGCGAATGGAAAACTGGGTTTCATGCTTCTTGCTTTTCCAGCCCAACAGCTTGGGGCCAAAGCCGATAGCAAACTCATTAACGGCAATGCCGGTAATGCGGGCAGCCACAAAATGCCCGAACTCATGTACAGTGACCAGGATGCCTAGAAGCAAAATGGCCAATAGAACATAAAAAATGGTCAAAGGGTCGCTCCTTTCAAGCGCATCAGTTCCCGGGCCACCCGCCGGGCCTGACGGTCTGCTTCATACACTTTTTCAAGGGTGTCTGCCTCCATAACCCCCATGCGCTGGAGGGTCTCCTCCACGGTGGAAGCAATATCGCCAAAGGCGATCTGATCGTTCAGAAAGGCGGCCACTGCCTCCTCATTAGCGCCGTTCAATTGGCAGCAAGCTGCGCCGCCTGCCCTTAAACACTCCTTAGCTAGGCGCAGGGCGGGAAAACGATCCTCATCCCCCTTTTCAAAGGTTAAAGTACCCAGCTTGAACAGATCCAGGGGCTGACCGCCGGTGGGCAGCCGATGGGGATATGCCATGGCATAGAGGATGGGCAGGCGCATATCCGGCGTGCCCAGTTGGGCGATAACGCCTCCATCCTCAAATTCAATGGCGGAGTGCACAATGCTCTGGGGGTGAACCACCACTTCGATCTGATCGGGCGCCATATCAAAGAGCCATCGGGCTTCAATGATCTCCAGGGCTTTGTTGAACATGGAGGCAGAGTCGATGGTGATCTTCTGGCCCATGGCCCAGTTGGGGTGCTTTAAAGCCTGAGCGCGGGTAGCTGTCATGATCTGCTCCTTGGGCCAGGTGCGGAAGGGGCCGCCGGAGGCGGTGAGCAGAATCTTTCGGGGCCTATTGCTTCCAGCCCCCTGGAGACACTGAAAGATGGCGCTGTGCTCAGAATCCACCGGCAGAAGGGGCAGATGCGCCTTTTCAGCCGCTGCCATAACCAGATGGCCGCCAGCTACCAGTGCTTCTTTGTTGGCCAACATCACCTGGCGCCCCCCTTGCAGGGCATCCATCACGCTTTGGAGCCCCGCAATGCCTACCACGGATACCAGCACCCGATCCGCCGGCACCTGGCTGGCAGCTACGTGCAGGGCTTCTTTGCCCATGACCCATTGGCAGAAGCGCAGATCCTCAGGGATTTCTGCTAGGGGAATGGGATGCACAAGGCCCGCCATCAGGGGCCGGAACTTGCGCACCTGTTCAAATAAAAGGGAAGCGCTGCGATAGGCTGTTAGCGCCGTCACCCGAAATTGATCCGGGTGCAGCTCAGCCACCTGCAGCGCCTGGGTACCAATGGAGCCGGTGCTCCCTAAAATTGCGATGTTCAGCATGAAAGCTCCCTTCCCTTGGTCAGCCTTTGAGAATCAGATAGCTGAAAACCACCAATGCGGTAAATAGTATGCTATCCAAACGATCTAACATTCCCCCATGGCCGGGGAAAAGGCCGCTGAAATCCTTAATGCCGCAGTGGCGCTTGATCATGGAGCAGAACAGATCGCCCACCTGACCGGCCACGCCGCCCATTAAGCCAATAAGCAGATATTCCCACAGCTTTGGCAGGATTACGCGGCTGCCGGGTGCGCACAGATAGACCACGCTGGCCACCAGCAGCGAACCAAGCATACTGCCCACCAGGCCGCCAATAGCGCCGGAGATGGTTTTATTGGGGCTCACCTGAGGGCATAGCTTCGGGCCGCCCACACGGCTGCCGACGAAGTAAGCGGCAGTATCCCCCAGAACAGAAATGACAAAGACCAGGCAAAGCATACTCAGTTGCAGAGCTCGGTTGTCGATCATCACCATGCCAAGAACGCACATCCCCGGCAGCAGCACGGTCAACAAAGGCATGATGGACAGCAGCGCATCCTCCAAAGAAGGCTTTTCGCGAAAGATGACGCACATGGTAATGATCAGGCATTGAAGCATTAAAAGAGGAACGATAGCCTTGCTGGAGTGGATCAGTACCAGCGGGATGCTGGCCACCATGCCCAACCAGGTGGGCCACTGCACCGGCCGATGACCTGAAACGGACAGGGCATGAAACTCCTCATGCAGGGCGATACAGATAGCGCCCATAACGGTGATGCCCAGGACCCAACCGCCCAGGGCCAGCACAATGCCCAGAAACAGGACTAATGGCAGCGCAGATTTAAGACGACGTTTGAGC
>JAFUPO010000224.1 GCA_017481185.1 Clostridia bacterium
ACAGGCGCAGCTGTTTCCACCGGCATGGGAGCCGGGGTCAAGGGCACAGCGGTCTCCATCGCCGGAATCACGGTGGGCGTGGGCGTAGGCGCAGGGCCCATAATATCCACTACCACTGTTTTGCCGGTGGCGATCCAGTTTTCTCCATCCTGGATATAGGCTTCAATCGCTCCGGTAAAAGCATCTGCCATATGCAGGCTCAGAGTCCAAATGCGAGCTTCTTCGTTATCCGTTGCAACGGAAACCGTGCCGCCCAGGGTTTGGCCGGTGGCTTGATCCACAACGGAAACGCCGGTCACGCTCTTGGTGGTTTCCAGGCTGAACACTAAATCCTGGGGGGCTTGGCCGCTGGCAGGCATCACTTTGAAATTAAGCGCAGCTGCCGTGGGCTTTGCCTCGGGCAGAATCATGTTTTTCACATTTCCCACCCAGGTAATTACCTGCTGCTTGACACCGTTCACTGTGCCGATGAAACCGGTGTCGCCCTCAGGCCAAACCATCAGCCCCACCACCAGGAGGGCAATGATCATCACCACGATCAGGATAGCCGTTAAGCAGCCATGTCCCCGGCGGGGCTTGCGGTCATCATCATCGTCGTCATCCCGCTCAATATACTCCGGGGTCTGAGGCCGACGGGCCGGGCGCTGCGGCGGATAATCATCTTCATCCTCGCCGTAAACAGGCTTTGCCGGGCGGTAGCCAGGCACATTCACCGGGCGGCGAACAGCTCCGCGGGTTCCTCCCTGCGCCGGCGCTTCGTTGCTGCGCTGGCCCTGATTGGCCCGAAGGAACTCATCCGCCGTCTGCCGGGCCCGGGGGGCAGCCGCTGCAGGCCGGGCCGTGCGGGCTTCCTCCTGCTGAACGGGCGCCTCCGCCTCTTCGTTCATATAAGCAAAGCGCTCAGAACGGCGGCGGCGTACACGGCTGGAAGCAGCCGGCTGGGCTGCCTCCTCCTGGCTAAGCTCTTGATGAGGCTCCTGCGCGGTTACACGGCGGCTGACATAGCGGGTCTGCGCCACGGGCCGCGTATCCCCATCCCCCACAGGGGGCATGATTCGGGTAGGTTCTACCGGCTCGTCCACCGGCAGAACGGGAGGGTTATACGAAGCCCGGGAAGCAGCTCGACCCCGGGGATTCTGACGCTGAAAATCACTCAATGCAATGATCTCCTTTTATCGGATTTACATAGACAGGCATTTTACCCATCTATTATACATAAACTTAACCCTTCCTACAAGAGCAATCGTGAAACTGTTTCAAGTCAGCACAAATTTAAGCCGCCCTTTTAGCTCTGATGCTCATGCTGGCCAGACCTCTGCTCCAGCTCCCGGTAGGTCAAATAGTAGGAGGCTTTCAGCATTTCCATATAAACTGAACAGGCCAGGCTCAAAAGCATCCCCAGCGCCATGCCCAGGATGGAGCCCAGAAACATTTGAAGCAGGCTTCCACCCAGCTGGGAGATCAGCACCCAGCCAATCAGCAGGCTCAGCAGCCGCATTTTGCGTTTTTTCGTTATTTGCTTGCTCAGACGAATGGCGGCGTTAATGCCCATTTTCGGCTGCTCTGCCATGGCAAAATCGGCCATCATGTAGCGGAACATGGCCATTACGCCGGGCAGCACCGCAAGGGTTGCCAGCACAGGGATCGCTGCCAATATCATATCCGTAAGCCCTGCCATAGAAAACAGAAACACCACGCCCATATAGACTGCAATGCCCAAGATCATCCACAGAAAAACCCGCAGATTGACCATAATCGTCAGGCCCAGGCTTTTAAGAAAAATGTTCATTCGGCTGAACAGATCCCCAAAGGCGCCCGCCTCGCCTCTGAGCAGCTTCAGGCTGTACGCGTGCATCCCCATGCTCAGCGCGGGTGTTAGTATCTCCGTCGCAAGCCAGAGAGCACCGATAGGCCAAAGGATTCCTATCAGATTCTCCTGCACCCACTGGAGCACATACTCAACGGGATACCCCTGCTCCATCAGCACCGTCATCTTTTCAAGAACGGGGGTCATATTTACGTTCGCGATCACTTGCAGCAGCGTGTATAGGATCCCCGTAAGAAAGCCCATGGGCATAGCCGTGGGCCATTGACCTTTGAGGGCTGCTCTTGCCCGTGGCGCAATGGTGAGTTCAACTGGCATCTGGTTGTTCATGGATCCCCCTTAAAACAGCGCGTCCACAAATTCCTTAGCGTCAAAGGCCTGTAGATCATCGATCCCCTCGCCCACGCCGATGTACCAGACCGGCACATTCAATTCCTGGCGAATAGCGATAGCAATACCGCCCTTGGCAGTGCCGTCCAGCTTGGTGAGCACGATGCCGTTGATCTCAGCCACTTCCTTAAAGGCCTTGGCCTGATTGAGCCCGTTCTGCCCCGTGGTGGCGTCCAATACCAGCATACAGCGCACATCCGCCTCGGGATATTCCCGGTCGATGACCCGACGCATCTTGTTCAGTTCGTCCATCAGGTTCTTTTTATTATGGAGCCGCCCAGCGGTATCCACAATAAGCAGATCCGCGTGCTGGGCCTTGGCAGACTTTACAGCATCAAACACCACAGCCGCCGGGTCAGCCCCCTCGGCGTGGCGAATAATGGGCACCCGGGCCCTGTCTGCCCAAACAGAAAGCTGCTCGGCTGCCGCTGCGCGGAAGGTGTCTGCTGCTGCCAGCATCACCGAGCGGCCAATATTCTGAAACCGAAGGGAAAGCTTGCCAATGGTAGTGGTTTTGCCCACGCCATTGACGCCCACCATCATCATCACCATGGGCCATTTCAGAGGCGGCCGAGGGATATTCATCTGCTCCACCAATATCTCCTTGAGCATCTCACGGGCTCGGTCGGCAGACTTTACATTCTGTTTTTTTACCCTTGCTTTCAGTTCGTCAATAATGGCATCCGTAGCTTTTACACCCGCGTCGGACATAATTAAAATGTCCGTCAAATCCTCATAAAAATCCTCGTCGATGATGCCAGTGGACTCCACCAGCTCGTCCACCCGATTGGTGAGGTTCCCCCGGGTTTTGCTCAGGCCTTCCCTCAGCCTTGCAAAAAATCCTTTCTTTTCTGCCATGAGGATGCTCCTTTCTGTGCTTTCGTTATGATTTATTCGTAATCTCGCAGATTCACGCTGACCATCTTGGAAACGCCCCGCTCCTCCATAGCCACGCCGTAAAGGGCGTTGCAGCGCTCCATGGTGCCCTTGCGGTGGCTGACCACCACAAACTGGGTATTCTGGCTATATTCTAACAGATAATCAGCAAAATAGCCAACGTTTGCTTCATCCAGCGCCGCCTCAATCTCATCCAGGATGCAGAAGGGGGTGGGCTTGAGCTTGAGCATGGCCAGCAGGATGGCGATAGCCGTCAGCGCTCGCTCGCCGCCGGAGAGCAGCGACAACAGCTGCAACTTTTTTCCTGGGGGCTGGGCAATGACCTCAATGCCACAGTTCAGCGCATCCTCAGGGTCAGAGAGCCGCAACTCCGCATGGCCGCCGCCG
This sequence comes from Clostridia bacterium, assembly GCA_017481185.1. The sequence continues at coordinate 3,500 of JAFUPO010000224.1, forward strand.
AAGAGCCGCACAAAGGTCTCTTCAAAATAGCCCTTGAGCAGTTGGAACTGGCTCACAAACTGCTTTTCCATCTGCCCCAGAAGCCGTTCAATCAGCTCGTTCAGATCCCCTTCAGCCTTTTTTAAATCCTGCTGCTGGGTGGACAGATCCTCATAACGGGCCTTGGTTTCAGCATATTCGTCGATAGCCGCCACATTCACGTGGCCCATGGCCTTGATCTCAGTGCGCAATTGACCCGCCCGGCGCTCCCCAGCAGGGAGATCAAAGGGCCCCTCCTGCCGTGCCTCCAAGGCGGCGGCATAGGTCTTGGCATAGGTATTCCAGATCCTGTCCTCCAAGGATTTCAGGTCAGACTCCACCCGAGTCTTTTGGATTTCAGCCCGATGCTGCTTATCCATCTCCTGCTGATTAGCCGCACGGATCTCCTCCATCTCGCGGCTCAGGGTTCGAGCCTTCTGCTGGCTGTCAGCCCGTTGGGCATCCAGCTGTCTAACCGTTTCCTCGGCCAGCTTTACAGCCTGTTCTTTTTCCATCCGGGCCTTTTCGCACAAGGTCTTTTCAGCCTGGATATTCTCAACCGCTTCCCGATGGGCCGCCGCTTCCTCTGCCAAGCTGGCGGCTTCCTCCCGAGCACGGGTGATTTCACGCTTCAGCCGCTCCTTATCCCGGGTGAGTGTCTCCCACTCGTGCTCCAGGGTCTTGTGGCTAAGCATTTGATCCGTCACAGCCTGGCGGGCATCATCCAGTGTCTGCCGCGCGTTAGACAGAGTGGCCTGAAGCTGCGCTGTTTTTTCCTGCATGGCTTCCTTGTCCAGCTCTACCGAGCCCGTTTGGCTGGCGATGCGCTCCAGATCCTCATTGATTTCCCGGAGGCTATCAGCCAGCATGGCCTGGGCCTGGGTGCTCTGCTCCATGCGCAGGCGATGGCTTTCCAGTTCGCTCTGGGCTGCGCCCAGGCGTTCCTGCTCGCGCGCTACGGCAATCTCCTGCTGATGCATGGCGCTGATGGCCTCATCCCTCAAGCGCTTGACCTCCTGGCGCTGGGCCTCATGAAGGGTCATGGCTTCCTTGCGCTCAATCAGTTCTTTTTCCAGGCGCGCCAGGTTTTCCTTAAGCTCCTTGATCTCCCGTTCACGGCCCAGCAGATTGGTAGAGCGGGACTGAACGGAACCGCCGGTCATGGAACCGCCGGAGTGCATCACGTCTCCAGCCAGGGTGACCAAGCGGAAAGCATGGCGGCCTGCCCGCATGATGGCGATGCCTGCATCCAGGTTTTCTGCAACCACCGTGCGGCCCAAAAGGTTTTCCATAATGCCCCGATATTCCGGCGCAAACTTCACCAGCTCAGAGGCCAAACCCACGCAGCCGGGCATGACGAGCACCTTGCGCTCCTCCTGAGAGAGCACCCGGCCCCGAATGGTATTCATGGGCAGAAAGGTAGCGCGGCCCAGACGATTTTCCCTAAGGTAGTGGATCATATCCTTAGCGGCGTTCTCATCCTCGGTCACGATGTTTTGCAGGGCAGCGCCCAGCACCATATCGATAGCTGTTTCCAACTCTTTGGGCACGTTGAGCAGCATGGCCACCACACCCTTGATGTCAGAGCGGCCCCGGCCATATTGCAGCGCTTTTTTGACCGCCTGATTGTAGCCCTCAAAATCTCGGGCCATTTCCTCCATGAGCTTCAGGCGGCTTTGTAGGGCCTGGCGACCAGACAAGCGGCGCTGGTATTCATCATTATTCTGGTGCATCTGCTGGGTCAAGTCCATCACCTGGCGATCCAGCCGATTCACCTCTTCCTGGAGGCCCTTAAACTCTTTTGAGGCTTTTTCTCCCAGTTCTCGGGCGCTTTCGAAGGCAGCGGTCAGCAGGGCTTCCGTTTCCTTCAGTTCCCCCTCGCCTGCCTGCAATTCCTCCAGGCGCTTCTCCATCTGCGCCTTTACCGTCTGCTGGCGTGTCTGTGCGTTGCGAGCCTGGGAAAGGCGGTTCATCGCTTCTAGAATGGCAGCCTTATGCTCTTCCAGGGCCGCTTCGGCTTTTTCCTCCCCCTGCTGGGCCAACTCCATCTGGTTCTGCGCCTCATC
>JAFUPO010000225.1 GCA_017481185.1 Clostridia bacterium
CCGGGAGCAGCGCAGCAATCCAGCACCTGCATACCGGGCTTCGCCCCCAACAGCTGAACGCAGCGCATACTGCTTTCCCCTTGGATGGAGTACATCCCCTGGGTGAAATCGCGGTCGCCGGAGATGTCGATCGCCCCAGAAATCTTGTAAGCGTGATCTGCCTGGCCCTTTTCCCACTGCCAGACCTTTTTCCCAGCAGCTTTTCAAAAGCCGCATCATCCAGGCGGGTTAGGTTGGGCCGCAGGGTGATGGGGTGTTTTTCCAGCCGGTAGGACAGAATCGCCCGAGCTTCTTCAAAGCCGTAATCAGCGATCAATTGCTCCACCAGCCACAGGGGCATGGAGTATTCGATGGAGAGATACTTTGCCCCTTCCTCCGGCTTGGGCCAGGAAATATTGGCCTTTTCACGGCTCATGGTGCGAAGCACGCCGTTCACAAAGCCGCTCAGGGGCACGATGCCCGCCATCTTTACCAGGTTCACGCTTTCATTTACAGCTGCGCTGTCCGGTATGCGGTCATACAAAAGGATTTGGCAGGCCCCCAGGCGCAGGATGCTGCGCACAGTGTCGTCCTTTTGCTCTTTGGATAGAAAATGGTCGATGGCATAATCCAGCTTGAGCTTATTCTCCGTTACATCCAGCACCAGGGCAGCCGCCAAGCGGCGATCAGGCCCCATGAGGCCGGACTGATTCAAGTGCTTGTCCAGGCTCAGGCCGGCATAGCTTTGCATTTTTTCCATCTCCACCAGGATGTTCAGCGCCACCTGGCGGGGATTTTTTTTAAAGCGGGGCGGCTTGCGCTTATCCATGGATCAATTCCCCTTCCTTGAGGGGATGGCCCCTGAGAAAATCCTTGGCGTTCATCTGCTTTTTGCCGGGGGCCTGGAGAGTTAAAATCTCCAAAGCGCCTTCCCCGGTTTGGATGAACAGACCCTTCTTGGGGTCCGCCAGAATGATTTCGCCAGGTGCTGCGCCTTGCTTGCCTTCAGCTTCCCGGGCCAGCCACACCTTCAGCATGCCCTCCTCAAAGGGGGTGTAGCAGCCGGGCCAGGGGTTCAGGCCCTTCACCAAGCAGGCCAGCTCATGGGCAGACTTTGTAAAGTCCATCAGACCCATTTCCTTTTTCAGCATGGGCTCATAGGTAGCCTCGCTCTCATCCTGTGGGATGGGGGTCAGGGTATCAAACTTTTCAAGGGTCTCGGTGAGCAGTTCCGCGCCCAATTTAGCCAGCCGCTGGGTCAGCTCCCCGGCAGTCTCCAGGGGCTCGGCGGTCAACTCCCTTTTTAAAAGCATCATGCCTGTATCAATACCCTTGTCGGTCAGCATGGTGGTAATGCCAAAGGTGGTATCCCCCATAACCAAACCCCAAACGATGGGCGAGCTGCCCCGATGCTTGGGCAGAAGAGAGGCATGGACATTCACCGTTCCCTTTACCGGCACATCCAGAATGGACTGGGAAAGGATCTGCCCAAAGGCTGCGGTAACGCACAGATCCGGCTTTAAAGCGATTAGGTCCTCCAAGCCATCCTTGCGAATTTTGAGGGGCTGATAAACAGGAATGTTATGGGCCTGGGCCAGCACTTTCACAGGGGATGGGGTCAATTTGTTGCCCCTGCCCTTAGGCCGATCCGGCTGGGTGAAAACGCCCACCACCTCATGGTCGGAGTCGATCAGCGCCTGCAAAGAGGGCACCGCAAAGTCAGGGGTCCCCATAAACACAATGCGCATACTTACGCCTCCTCTTCTTCCTCATCTTCATCGAAGATTTCATAATCCATCTTGTCGATATATAAAATGCCATCCAGATGGTCCAATTCATGGCAGAAGGCACGGGCCAAGAAGCCCTCGCCGGTAATCTCAAAGGGCTTGCCGTTGCGATCCTGAGCGCGAACGGTAACCTTGTTAGGTCGGCGCACATAACCCTGGCGGCCTGGCAGGCTCAGGCACCCCTCAGGGCCCTCCTGCTCCCCTTCGGTAGCAATGATCTCAGGATTGACCAGTTCGATCAGGCCCTCGCCAATATCCACCACTACCACCCGGCGAAGAATACCCACCTGGGGGGCGGCCAAACCCACGCCATTGGCCTTGTACATGGTATCGGCCATATCCCGAAGGAGCAGCCACAGCCGCAGATCAAACTTCTGCATGGGCTTGCAAGTCTTGCGCAGCGCCTCATCGCCCAGCTTTACAATATTACGCATACCCATCTATCATCATTTCCTTTCTATCACATCAGGCTGGAGGGGTTCACTTCCCAATAAATCTGGCACCCTTCCATACCCTGTTGAGCTAACTGGCTGGCAAAGGCCATAAAGGCCCGGGCGTCCGGGTGGTCGAAAAGCTTCATCAGCACATGATAGCGGCTCTTGCCCCGGATCATCTTTACCGGTGCAGCATCGGGGCGAATCATTAAAACTCGCTTGCGCTGAACCGGATGTTTTTCCAAATAGGCCTGGCAGGCATCGTAAAGCTCCTTCACTGCCTCCTGCACCCTCATTTCCGCGTCGCCCTCTGCCAGCAAGCGGCAGAGCATGGTAAAAGGCGGATACAGCCCGGTGCGGCGGCGCTGGAACTCCGTTTCAAAAAAGCTTCGGTAATCCTGGCTGGCAGCGGCCTGGATGGCGAAGGCCTCGGGCTTATAGGTCTGTATGACCACCGCCCCGGCTTCCTCTCCCCGACCTGCCCGGCCCGCCACTTGTGTGAGCAGCTGAAAGGTGCGCTCCGGGCTTCGATAATCCGGCAGATTCAGCGTCATATCCGCCGCGATGACCCCTACCAACGTCACCCGGGGAAAGTCCAGTCCCTTGGCAATCATCTGGGTACCTACCAGCACCTGTGCCTCGCCTCTTTGGAACTGGCCTAAGAGCTTTTCATGGGCGTTTCGCGTAGCTGTGGTATCCAGGTCCATGCGCACCACCTGGGTCTGGGGAAAAAGCTTCTTCACTTCCTCCTCCACCCGTTGGGTGCCGATGCCAAAGTAGCGGATGTAGCTGCTGTGGCACTGGGGGCATTGCTTGGGCGGAGGAGCCTGATAGCCGCAGTAGTGGCAATGCATCTGCCCATCCCCGCCCGACTGATGAAAGGTCAGTGAAATATCGCAGTTGGGGCATTTCATCACATGGCCGCAGGCTCGGCAGCTCACAAAGGAGTTATACCCCCGGCGGTTAATGAACAACACCGCCTGCTGGCCCTTTTCCAAACAGGTCTTTAAATTCTGATACAAAAGTCCGCTGAAAATGGAGCGGTTTCCACTTTTCAGTTCTTCCCGCATATCCACAATGTCCACCCTGGGCAGAGGCCGGTTCATGACTCGGCGGGTCATTTCCAAGAGCATATAATCCCCGCGGCGTGCCTTGGCGAAGGACAGGATAGACGGCGTGGCGCTGCTCAAAACCAGGGTGGCGCCCTCCCGGCGGCAGCGGCTATGGGCCACCTCCCGGGCGTCGTAGCGGGGATGGCGGTCGCTTAAATAGCTCTGTTCATGCTCCTCATCCACCACGATGAGGCCCAGCCCTTCCACCGGCGCAAACACGGCGCTTCGTGCGCCGATAACCACCCGGGCCTTGCCCAAGCGGATGCGCCGCCACTCGTCGTAGCGCTCTCCGTGCGTCAGGCGGGAGTGCATCACCGCCGCCACCTCACCGAAACGACCCCGGAACCAGTTGACCATCTGGGGTGTCAGGGCGATTTCCGGCACCAGAATGATGGCGCCCTTGCCCATCGCCAGGGTGCGGCGCACCAAGCGGATGTAGACCTCCGTTTTGCCGGAGCCGGTAACGCCGTTTAACAGAAATGCGCCCTCCCCCTTTGTCAAGGGGCCCTCCATTTCAGAAAGCACTTCCTTCTGTTGGGGGGTCAAAACCGGGTCGCAAGTCATGGGCGTCTGCGCGTAAGGGGAGCGCATAACCTCTTCTTCTTCAAGGGCTACAAGCCCCGCCTTTTCAAGGATTCTCAGGCTGTCCAAGGGATTCTTTACCAGCGCTTCAAGCGCCTGCACAGGCCAAGTGCTTCCATCCTTGAGCAGGGTCAACAGCATCTGCTGTTTGGGGGCTCTTTTACGAAGAAACAGCACCTTGTCCAACTCGGTCTGCGGTACCAGGGAGCGAACCACCTTTCGCGTTTTCTTCCCAATTCGGTCTCCCCGCATAACGGCCGGCATCATCAGCCGCAGGGTCTCCGCCAGAGGGCAATGATGCTGGGCGGCTATCTCCTCGGCCAGCTCCATCAGCGGTGGCAGAACAGCAGGATATTCCTCCAGGGGTGAAATGACCTCTTTTAGCTTATCAGGGGGGACATCTGTGCTCTCGCTCAGGCCGGTTACGATGCCCTCGATCGTTTTTGAGCCGAAGGGCACCCGCACCCGGGTACCGATTTCAAGGGTCATCCCCTCGGGGATGCAATAGGTGAACTGCCGCGCCACATTTTCATGCACGATATCCACGATCACCTGAGCGAACACCCCTCCACCTCCCTTAAGCGCAAACGAATCCAACTTTTATTATACCGTCAAACGCGATTTTGCACAAGTGAAAAAGTGCCGCCTTATTAGAAGTGCAATTTGACGCAAGGGGCCCCAGGGTTTTATAATGCGTATATACCCTTTGCGCAAAGGAGCCGATTATGACCACCCATATCTGCGATCTGCACACCCACTCCAAATATGCCCGAGCTACCAGCACTGACTGCGCGCCCGTGCCCCTGGATCTGTGGGCCCGCAAAAAGGGCATCCAGCTGGTGGGTGCGGGGGACTGCACCCATGCTGCCTGGCGCAGTGAATTAAGGGAAGCGCTCTTGCGGGATGACAGCGGCCTGTACCGCTTAAAGCCCGAACTGCGCCTGCCTCTTCAAGGACCTTGCGAGAAGGGGGATCCCCAATTTGCCATTACAGGCGAGATCAGCACTATTTATAAAAAGAACGGCAAAACCCGCAAGGTTCATCATGTGATCCTTTTGCCCTCCCTGGAGGATGCGGATCGCTTTGCCGCCCGGCTGGAAGGGCACGGGGCCAACCTTCACTCTGATGGACGGCCCATTCTCGGTTTAGACAGCCGGGATCTTTTTGAAATGCTCCTGGAGTCCTGTCCCCAGGCCATGCTGATCCCCGCCCATATCTGGACGCCCCACTTCTCCCTTTTCGGCGCTTTCTCCGGCTTTGATACGTTGGAGGAATGTTACGAGGATCTCTCCAGCCATATCTATGCTTTAGAAACGGGCCTTTCCTCCGATCCGCCTATGAACTGGCAGCTTTCCCAATTGGATAAATATCTGCTGGTATCCAACTCCGACGCCCACTCCCCTGCCAAGCTGGGCCGGGAAGCCACGCTGCTAAAAGGCGACCTCACCTGGGATAACCTCCGAGCCGTGCTCACCGGCCAGGCCAATGAACGCTTTGGCGGCACCATCGAATTCTATCCCGAGGAGGGCAAGTATCACTTTGACGGCCACCGCCATTGCCAAGTCTGCCTAGATCCCCAGGCGGCAGAGGCAGCGGGCGGCCTCTGCCCC
>JAFUPO010000226.1 GCA_017481185.1 Clostridia bacterium
AACGAATCGGCAATCTCCTTGTTGGTATCAAGACGGTAATCCACCTGGAAGACGGAGTGTGTGGTATAGAAAGCAGGCAGCTACTTGGTCTTGTAGCCGATCACAGGAACGCACTTGGTCTCCATATATTCAAGGGTCAAACCCAGATCCAGAATGGACTTGGCGCCGGCACAAATGACCATCACAGGGGTCTGGGCCAGTTCCTCCAAGTCGGCAGAAATATCCATGGTGGTCTCCGCGCCCCGATGCACGCCGCCGATGCCGCCGGTGGCAAACACCTTCACGCCAGCCAAAGCAGCGGCGATCATGGTGGTGGTCACCGTGGTGGCCCCGTCCTCGCCCTTAGCCAAGAGTACAGGCAGGTCACGGCGGCTGGCCTTGGGCACATCCAGGCCCCGCTTGCCCAGATACTCAATCTGCTCAGGGGTCAGGCCAACGGTCATCTTTCCCTTAATGATGGCGATGGTGGCGGGCACAGCGCCGTTTTCACGCACGATCTTTTCAACATTCAGAGCGGTCTCAACATTCTTGGGATAGGGCATCCCGTGAGAAATGATAGTGGATTCCAGAGCAACGACAGGCTTATTGGCAGCCAAAGCCGCCTTCACTTCATCGGATACGTGCAGATACTTTTCAAGATTCATGGTTTATTCCTCCTCTAAAACTTTCATGATTTCACTGTAGCTAATTTCGGGGTTCACCGCACTGTTGGAGCGGCTGCAAACCGCAGAGGCTGCCAGACCCATGCGGGCCATTTCATACAGGGATTTTCCCTGCACAAAGCCCAAAGCTGCGGCAGCCATAAACGCATCTCCGCAACCGGTGGTATTCACCACATGATCGGTCATATTGGGCAGGATGCCTGTCTTATCACCGTCATTGTAATACACGCCGTGCCTTCCTAATGAGACGATCACATACCGCATCCCTTTCATGAAGAAGGCTGAGGCAGCCTGCACAAGATCCGTCATATCCGCTGTCACATTCAGGCCGGTCAGCAGCGACGCCTCCATACGGTTAGGCTTCATGAATACAAAGCGTCCCTGGGCATCCTTCATTTTCTCTGCTTTTTTGGAGGAAACAGGATCAGCCGCCATGGGCGCGGTGCAGTTTTCTGCCAGAAAATCAATTGCCTCCTTGGACAAATTGCCATCCAGGATCACCAGCGCCGCTTCATTAATCACATCCAACTTGGTCTGCAAAAACTCAGGCGTTAGCTCATCATAGATTGACATATCCGACACGGCGACTGCAATCTCCCCGTCGGAATCGTTTAAGCACAGGTAGGTAGAGGTACGCCCGCCAGCAACCGTTAAGCTATGGCTCAGATCGATGCCTACTTGTCGGCAATTCGCGCGCATTTGCTGAGCGTTGGCGTCCTCGCCTAGAGCGGTAATCATTTTTACAGATGCTCCCAGGCGGCATAAATTTTCTGCAATATTGCGGCCCACGCCGCCCATGGTTACCGTCACATAGCCGGGATTGGAATCTCCTGATACAATGGGCGTAAATGAGGTGCCGCTGATGTCTACGTTCACCCCGCCGATAACAAGAATCGTTCCATCCTTCTGAGGCATTTTTTCGCCTCCCTTCAATATCAGTACTGGGTTCATTCTAAAGGGCTTTCCAGGGCTTGTCAACCAGAAAAAACCTCGCTATTGTCTGCAGGGCCAATCTTTTACAACTTAGGTGTTGCGGGTACGGATACCCTGAATGTTGGGGTATTCAGACAGGTGATGCACAATGTCTGTGTAGGTGATCTTACCGTGCATATCCAGCGTATAAAGGTTAGTATAAACGTTGTATTTGCCCTTGTTTTCTACGTGAAAGTCCACATCCAGCACCTTGATGCCGTTTGCTTCAAAGTAGCCGTTAATATAGGCCAACGTTTCAACCCGATGCAAAAAGGTGATCTCCACACTCTTCACCGCATTGACGCGAACAACCCGTTGCAAAAGAGTTAGCGTAATCAAAACGATCACGCAGCCTGCGATGGCGATGGTATAATGGCCCATACCCACCGCAAGACCCAAGCAGGCAGCGTTCCACAAGGATGCGGCCGTTGTAAGGCCCGCAATCTTTTTGTGAGACATAAAAATAGTGCCTGCGCCCAGAAAGCCGATGCCGCTGACTACCTGCGCGCTGATGCGGCCATAATTTACCGCAATGCCAGAGGCGGGATTCTCAGCGTTAAGCGCAATCGTATCCGCAATCATCAGGCTCTCCATGGAAGCAATCAGGGCCGCGCCCAAACAAACCAGTACATGAGTGCGCATACCGGCTGGCCGATTCTTCCATTCCCGCTCAATAACGATTACACATCCAATAACGACGGCCAACACCAAACGAAGACCAGTTTCCCACCATTCCACGATGTCAAAACCTCTCATTCGTACAGCATAAAGCTATTATTTCATTCTCCATCATACCACTTATTCTTCTATCTGGCAATGGAAAACCAGGCAGGCTCGCCCGCCCGCCTGGCTGATTTACTTTACGTTCCGCCTCGGATGAACAGGCGCAGAAATCCACGCATGAACCGCGGCGCTTTGACACAGACCATCCGCACAGCCATCCCTCTCACCTCCCGCCGCTGTTGATGCGCACAAGCAGGTAGCCCGCCCCAATGAGCAGGATGCCCGCTGCAGCCGCCCAAGCCCAGCCGGGGATGCAGATGAAAAGGAGGATCATTCCCAGAGCAATGAGCAGGATCCCCAAGGATTGCAGGGCGGGGGTGGTCCGATGGCGGTAGCTCTGTATGTAAGCCTTATTCGGCGTTTGCTTCCCCTTCATAAAGCATCCCTCCGCTATGCTTGTAGTCTATGCGGAGGGATGCAAAAAGTTGTCAGCCATTCAAGCGATAGACACGACAGGCGTTTTGAGTGGTGATATGGGCCACCTCTTCTGTCTTAAGGCCCCTCAATTCTGCCAGCTTCTCCGCCACAAAGCGTACATAAGCAGGCTCATTACGCTTTCCCCGGAAGGGAACCGGCGTCAGGTAAGGGCTATCCGTTTCCACCAGCAGCCGATCCAAGGGCGCCTTTTGGGCGGTTTCCCACAGATTAGGAGCCTTTTTGAAGGTTAAAGGCCCGGCAAAGGAGATGTAAAAGCCCATTTTTAAATACTCCTTGGCACATTCCCAGCTGCCAGAAAAGCAGTGGATGATGCCTGAGGGAAGCTTGCCCTTGCGGCTTCTGAGCAGATCCAGAATATCCCCATGGGCATCCCGAATGTGAAAGATCACCGGCTTATCGTTTTCATAGGCCCAGTCCAGCTGGGTCATGAATACCTCCCGCTGCACCTCCCGAGGCGACAGATCATAATAGTAATCCAATCCGATCTCGCCCAGTGCCACCACCTTGGGTTCGTTTTTGAACCACTGGCCGATGGTTTCAAGGTCGGCCATTTTGAAGGTCTTGGCCTCATGGGGATGGACTCCCACAGCGGCATAAAAGCCGTCGTGAGCCTTCGCAAAATCTACCGCGCTTTTAGAGGAGGGCATATCGGAGCCAACGATCACCGCCTGGTGAACGCCATGCTCCGCCATGCGGGCTAAGGTCTCTTGCCGATCCTCGTCAAAGCGGGGATCATCAATATGGCAATGGGTGTCAAACAGCATTTCCATCATCCGATATACGCGCCATCTTCCATGCCGGGCTCAACGGTGACCAGTTTCAGGGTCTTGTCTTCCTTATCGGCAGCGCAGAGGATCATGCCCTGAGAGAGCACGCCCCGCAGCTTGGCAGGCTTTAGATTGGCCAGCAGAACCACCTGCTTGCCCACCATTTCATCAGCGGTATAGCTCTGAGCAATGCCGCTGACCACCGTGCGCTCCTCATCGCCCAGGCTCAGGGTCAGCTTTAAGAGCTTATCGCTCTTGGGCACAGGCTCGCAGGCAGTGACCCGGGCCACACGCAATTGCACCTTGGCAAAGTCTTCAATACCGATCTGGCCTTCGATGACAGGCTCTTCCTTCTTTTCAGGCTTCTTCTCCTGCTTTTTCTCAGGCTTCTTTTCGGGTTTCTTTTCCTCCTGGGGCTCCAGCTCGGCCAGTTCCTTTTTGATATCGATACGGGGGAACAGCGCCTCGCCCTTGCACACCTTGGTGCCTTCGGGCAGCTTGCCGTAGGTTGCAAGGGATTCCCAGGTTTTGAGCGCTTCATCCTCAACGCCCAGCTGCTGGAAGATACGCTCGGGCGTGGTGGGCATGAAGGGGCGGATGAGCACTGCCACATAGCGGACGCACTCAGCCAGGGTCAACAGCACGTTGGCCAGGCGATCCTTCTTCTCAGGATCCTTGCCCAGGATCCAGGGCTGGGTCAGGTCGATGTACTTATTGCACTCGCCGATGACCTTCCAGATCTCGGCCAGCGCCTGGCTGTACTGCAGCTTGTCCATCTGGGCCTCGACCAGAGCGGGCAGGGCCTTCACATGCTCATGCAGGGGCGCATCGAACTCGGCGTCCACAGCATCGGTCCAGGCGGGCAGCACGCCGCCGAAGTACTTTTCGATCATGGCCACGGTGCGGGAAACCAGATTGCCCAGGTCGTTGGCCA
>JAFUPO010000012.1 GCA_017481185.1 Clostridia bacterium
CCTGGCGGCCTTTGACGGCAAAACGGCTTTCCAAATGGCGGAGGAAGCCTTCAAATGCCATGAAAGCCAGCAGGATACGCCCTATGTGGTGGAGGATTTCGGCCCCTATGACAACAGTCTCTTTGGGCTGTATCGCTCCTTGGTGGGGCCAGATGAGGGGCAGAACGATTTCTTTGAACATATTGGGGAAACCTGATGGCAAAGGAGGCGCACCATGTATATCGGTGAAAAGGTGAAGTTAAGGGCCTTTGAGGCCAATGATCTGGAAACCAACTGGGAATTTGTGAACGATTATGAAACGGTGCGGGGCATGGCCAGCGGGATGCTCTTTCCATGTTCCCGGGGCGATGAGGCCCGGTGGTTGGATCAGCAGTCCTCTTACACTCGGGGCGAGTATCAATTTGCCATTGAGCTGCTGAGCACCGGAGAACTCATTGGCCGATGCGGCCTTCTGAAAGTGGACTGGAAAAACCGCTGGGCGGAGCTGGGCATTATGATCGGCCGGGCGGAGTACCGGGGCCAAGGCTTTGGTACCGACGCTATGAAGCTTTTGTGCAAGTTTTGCTTTAACGAAATGAACCTTCACAAGGTGAAGCTGTCGGTCATCGATTTTAACGGCCAGGCCCTGGGCTGCTATGAAAAGTGCGGCTTTCAAAGGGAAGGCGTTTTGAAAAAAGAAGTCTTTCGGGAGGGCCAATACCATGACGTGATCGTGATGGGAAAGGTGAATGAGTAATGAGAAATCCCCTGATCCTTTGGATCGGGGGATTTGCTGTTCAAAAGGGCCGATGGCGAAGTAGAATTCCACGCTGGCAGGATCAAAACCCATTCCCGATGGAGCTCACCGCCCGGCCCCAGGGATCATAGAGGGTGAGGGTATCGTCCTTACTGTTGTGAATCACATTTTTCTCCGGCCAGAGGAGATCGGTTTCAATATCCGTGGTGCGGGTGCCCAGGGTCAGGCTCCCGCTGGCGGGCAGCACAGCCTCATCGGGGAAGAAATAACACTCGCCTCCCCGGTCAGAGTAGAGATACCAGCCTTTCAGGCTGACGGCCTCATTGGTATAGCAGGAAAGGGTCAGTACTTCATTTGCTGTGTCGAGGCTTTGGATTTGCAAAGGCGTGATGCTCTGGGGCACTGTGGTAAAGGCCACTGGGTCAGCGGCCAGATCCGGCAGGGTCATCCAGATAGCTCCCTGGGCATCCTGGGTTACCAGGGTTTTAGCGCCGACTCGGTTCAGCTTATAAAGAACGTCGCTTGAAGGGGTGCTTTCCCGCTCCCGGGTGTTGGTGGAGATCACCGCCACCTTGGGCCTGACCGCATCCACCAAGGCTTGGGAGGTGGCCTTGTCGCCGCCATGGTAGGGGACTTTTAAAATCTCGCAGGCAGGAATCAGCCCCTTGTGCAAAAGCGCCTGCTCCTCGCCTAAAAGCATATCGCCCCCAAACAGGATGCTGCCCCAGGGGGAATGAAAGGCCATGACCAGGGAGTTATTGTTTTCCTCATTCAGGTCCTCGGCCAGGGGGCCCAATACGTCAAAATACACATTGTCCGCCAGGGGGATGCGGTCGCCGCTTTCAAGCCAGGACACCTCATAGCCAGATAGGGCATGGGCCTTTTCGCTGGTCATGGGGGAGGCGTAGAGGGTATCATAGGTTACGCCTCCTTCCAGCAGAGGGGCCAGGCCGCCGTAATGATCCTTGTCGGAATGGGTCACAAAGATACCCTTGAAATGGCTCAGGCCCACCGCCTCCAGGCAGGCCCGGATGCGGCCCACGGATTGGACGGTCCCTGTATCGATCATAAAGCTCTGCCCCTGATAGTGAAGGATCAGGCAATCCGCCTTGCCCACGTTAACGGCGATGAGGGTTACCTGAGCCTCCTGGGTCAAACCGGGGGCAACGGGAAGGATCATCACGCAAAGCAGCACCAAACAAACGATCAGCATCCAGCGGCGCACAGTCACTCCTCCTTTGATATGATTATACCCCATCACGGCTGCACTGCCCAGGTATATTTTTGTAAAAACGTGGTCACACTTCCTCTATACCCAGCTAAAGGAGGAATGAAAATGCTTACAAGCCGGAATAGGCTGGAAAAGGTCCGGGTGGTGCAGTACGGCTGCGGCAAAATGGCCAAGGTGATTATCAAATACCTGATGGACAAGGGCGCTCAGGTGGTGGCGGCCATCGACGTTCGCAAAGAATTGGAAGGTATGGATATTGGGGAGTTCGCCGGCTTGGGCTATGATACCGGGGTGAAGATCAAGATGGACGCCCCCACCGTGCTGGACGGCTGCCAGCCTGACATTGCTATTGTGACCATCGCCAGCTTTATGCCGGACATCCATGAGATGCTGACCCAGTGTGCCATCCGAGGCATCAATGTGATCACCACCTGCGAGGAGGCGCTGTATCCCTGGACCACCTCACCGGCCATTACCAACCAGTTAGACAAGCTGTGCAAAAAGACCGGCTGCACCATCGTGGGCAGCGGTATGCAGGATATTTACTGGGTGAACCTGGTGGCTCAGGCCTGCGGCGGCATGAACCATATTTCCCAGATCGAGGGCGCGGTCAGCTACAACGTGGAGGATTACGGCATCGCCCTGGCCAAGGCCCACGGGGTGGGGCTCACCCAGGAGGAATTTGAAAAAGAGATTGCCAGCCAGGAAGCGCCCCCTGCCTATGTGTGGAACAGCAATGAGGCCCTGTGCAATCTTATGGGCTGGACCGTAGCCTCCATTAAGCAAAAGGCCATACCGGTGTTTGCAGACGAGGAGATTCGCTCCGAAACCTTGGGGGAGACCCTCCCCAAGGGCAAGGCAGTGGGAATGTCCTGCGTGGTAACGCTTATCACCCACCAGGGGCCCATCATCCAGACCCAGTGCATTGGCAAGGTTTACGGCCCCAACGAGGGGGACCTGTGCCAGTGGAAGGTATACGGCCAGCCGGATATGGTTTTTGAAGTTCACAAGCCCGACACCGTGGCCCACACCTGCGCCACTATCGTGAATCGCATCCCCACAGTGCTTACTGC
>JAFUPO010000227.1 GCA_017481185.1 Clostridia bacterium
CATCGGCCTGGCTGGCGGCGGTAATGGATTCGGCCATTTCTGTGAGGGCCTGGCGCTGTGCATCCAAGGTGTGAAGCTCGTTGATAATGGAGACGGGTGCAGGGCCGCCGGATTGCTGGAGGGCATCCAGCAAAGCGCGGGTTTTGATGGCTATTTCATTAATCTGCTTTTCCAGCTCCAGGCGTTGAAGATATGTGCTGCTGTCGGTGTTCAGATGCTTGACCAGCTGGACGGCCTGGCGCACCATGTCTGCCTGCTGGAGGTAGGCGCTGAGGATCTCAAAGACAGCGTTTTCGATATGCTCTTTTCGGGCGGCTGTGACACAGCGGTTCGGGCAGGCGTAATACCGCTGGATGGTTCCGTTGCGATCCTTAGAGCCGGATACGATCGTCATTTTGGATTTGCAGACATCGCACACGCAAAGGCCTGACAGCAAATAGGTTTGCTTTGCCCGGTAGGATCCAGGCCGGTGCTTGTTCTCCGCCCGGATGGCCTGGGCTTTTTGCCAGGTCTCCAGGGTAATGATGGCTGGGATACCCCCGGGGATCCGAATGATCTGATCATCGGACTTTGAGCGGTGGTTATTGCGTACGCCGTCTTTGTTGGCAGAGACAGTACGGTTGTAGATATAAGTGCCGGTATACTTTTCGTTGCCTAACAGATCATAAAGACTGTTTTTGCCGAAAGGCTTACCCCTGCCGGTGGTAAAGCCATTTTGATTGAGCCAGGCCAGCATAGCGGAGTAGCCGCAGCCGTTGATAAACATTTGGAATAAATGCTCCACGGCGGGGGCGGTGACAGGATCCAGCTGATAAAACCCGTCTATCACACGGTAGCCAAAGGGAGGCAGGCCGCCCAGGTGGCGGCATTGCTTGGCCAGATCCTGCATGACCATGGAAACACGCTGCTGGTTGACTTCCCGCTCGTTCTGGGCGAAGGACGCCAGGATGTTGATCATCAACCGCCCGGAGGGGGTGGAGGTATCCAGGCTCTCGGTGGCGCTGATCAGCGCGATCCCGTTGGGTGCAAATACATCCTCAATGAGCATGAGCGTATCCCGGAGAGAGCGGGAGAGCCGATCCAGCCGCCAAACGATAACGGCAGAGATCTTTTGCTCTTTGCAATCAGCAATGAGGTTTTGAACCTGGGGCCGGCGCAGGTTCTTGCCGGATTTGCCCTCATCGATATAAGCCTGGGTGGCGTTAAAGCCGCCCACGATGGCCTGAGCCTCCAGCACCCGACGCTGGGCGTCAATAGAAAAGCCCTCTTTTGCCTGTTCCTCAGTGGAGACACGCATATAGAGGGCTGCTTTTTTGATATACAAATAATCTCTCTCCCTTTTTTCTTCAAAAAATGTGTTATTTGTGATAGAAAGGGGGAAAAGCCCTTATAAATCAAGGGTTTGACGGCTACCACAACCGAATAAACGTTGTGATAGCCGTGATAGTGGGGAGGGAAAAGTGTTAGAAGGTAAAGCTTAAAACATCGGATTCATCCGTGCAGACAATATCGCCAACGATGGCGCAGTCTGCCAGGGCGCGATGGAGGCCGATGGTCTTAGAACCCAGGAACTCACCTACGCTGCCAAGGCGATAGCTGTCCAATCCCTTAAATTTCTTTCGGGCAATGGCCAGGGAGTCACCGTATTTAATATCCACAGATATGCCTGCAATGATCAGGGCGCGCTCCAGGAAACCCACATCGAAATCGGCATTATGAGCAACAAGAGGCATATCCTCAATAAAAGCTATAAAACCAGAGAGTGCTGTGGCCAGATCAGGAGCATCTTCGACCATGGCGTTTGTGATGTTATTAATGGCCGTAGCTGAGGCAGGAATCGGTTTGCGCGGTTTGACCAACGTGTTGAACTCAGCCACTTTTTCCATATTCACATATTTGATGGCACCGATCTCAATGATCTCGTTTCGGGCAGCACTGAGGCCGGTAGTTTCCAAGTCAAATGCAATGAAAGCCTTTTCGGCAGCTTTGGCAAAAGCAGCAGGGGTCATCTTTTTGAATTTAGAGGGACGACAGTCAGGATCCTTCAAAGCACGATCTTTACCCATGGTGATGAAATCTTTAGAAGCAGAGGCTAACAATGCCGCAATATGAGCTTGTGCGTTGACAACGGCAGCATCGGCAGTGTATTGTATCTCTTCTTTTTTCTTTTCAATCTGTTGCTTTGCCTGCTCTATCTCGCGCAAAGCTTTTTCTTTGTATTCATTGGCGTCACTGATAATCCTTTCCGACTCCTGGTGGGCAGCAGCCAGTATCCTTTCCTCTTCAGCGTGGGCATCAGGAACAACCTTCCACTGCTCGTAAAAGGCCTCAAGTGTTTTAAGTTTTTCAGCCTGCATTTGGATGGTATCCATGTCGGCACAGTTTTTGTCAGCCTGGCAGCTCGGGCACAGATCCCGTATGTCAAGCTTTAAGGTGAGGCCACTCCTCTTGC
>JAFUPO010000228.1 GCA_017481185.1 Clostridia bacterium
CAAGGGAGCGGTGATCTCCCCCAAGGAGAAGCGGGTAGTGGCCTATCATGAGATCGGCCATGCTCTGGTGGCAGCCAAGCAGAGCGAATCGGCGCCTGTGCACAAGATCACCATTGTGCCTCGCACCTCCGGCGCATTAGGGTACACCATGCAGGTGGATGACAACGAGCACTACCTGATGACCAAGGAGGAAATTCTAAACAAGATCACCACCTACACAGGCGGCCGTGCAGCTGAGGAGCTCATCTTCAAAGCCTCTACCTCCGGCGCGGCCAACGATATTGAACAGGCCACCAAGCTAGCCCGAACCATGATCACCCGCCTGGGCATGAGCGAGACCTTTGGCATGATGGCGCTGGAGGTGTCAAACGGCCTCTATCTGGGGCAGGACACGTCCTTGGCCTGCTCCCCTGAAACTGCTGCCAAGGTAGATGAGGAAGTGCTGGCAACCATCCGCCATTGTTACGAAAGGGCATATGCTATCCTGAAAGAAAACCAAGAAAAGCTTCATGAGCTGGCCAACTATCTATTAGAGAAAGAGACCATTACAGGCGAAGAGTTTATGGAAATCCTAAATCAATAAGCGCCGCTTCCCTGATAGGCTTTCATCTGCTTATCAGGGAAGATTTTTTAGTTTTTTTATTTTTGCTATTGACAAACCTTGCAGGAGAGCGTATTATTAATTTATCACTTTCGTTTGCTAAAGTGATAAATTATTAAAGCACGGAGGGTTTGTCCTATGCGCACTTGTTGGATTCGGCTCTTCTGCCTGGCAATGGTTCTCTGCATCAGCCTGGTTTCAAGCGGCATTGCTGAGAATAATCAAACCATCGCGATCGACTGGAATTCTCGCTACACCTATGCCCAGCTGGAAGATCAGCTCAAGCAGATTAATGCAGCTTACCCTGAAATTTCAGAATTGTATCCCATTGGCCGCAGCTTTCAGGAGCGCAGCCTCTGGTGCATGGAACTGACCAACAAGGCTGTTCCCGCCGAAAATAAAACCGGCATCGCCGTTTTCGCCAACATTCACGGCGGCGAGCGTGAGTCTGCCTCCAGCGCCATGTACTTCGCCTGGTGGCTGGCCACTGAATCCCAAACGGAACAGGTCAAGGCCATTTTGGACGCTTACACGGTCTATGTGATCCCTGTGATCAATCCTGACGGCTATGAGCAGTCTTTCGTTTACAACACCCGTCAAAACCTGCGCCCTCGGGATCTAAATGGCAACGGCATCCCCTTCTCCGATCCCTATACGGACATTGACGGCGACGGCTATATCGCTACCCTGTACCGCGGCACTGCTGCTGCGCAGCCCAACCGCCGTGAAACGGCTACCTTTGGTATGGAAAGCCCCGACTGGGATAAAAACGGCCTTCTGGGCGACGATCCCCGCAACAGCGGCATCGACATGAACCGCACCTTCGATTATCAGTGGAACCGCTATGACATTGAAACCAAGAATTCAAAAAACGGCGTCATCGGCAGCAACTCCTGGGCCAGTGCAGGCAGCGGCCCCGCCACTGAGCCTGAGATCCAGGCCGTGCAGAACTTCTTATATAACAAAGACATTGATGCCCTGGCAACCCTGCACACCGGCATCCAATGCGTGCTCTATCCCTGGTGCTACCGCCCCTATGATGCAGCTGTAGATTCTGACGACATTCTTTTCATGAAAGATGTTGCGGCCCAGATGGCTGCCGCTTACCAGGCTTACACAGGCCGCGGCTTTTACACCAAATCCTCTTATGAGGACTATCCCACCAGCGCCGAAATGATCGACTTTGCTTATGGGCGGCTGAACATTCACGCCTATACCATCGAAGTCTACGATCCTGGCAAGTCTGAGGATGGGGCTGTCGAAGCCTGCAAATGGGAAAATGAGCTGCCCGAAGCTAAATGGGTTTTCTACGATCAGGAACAGCTGACGGCAATGGGCTTAAACGTTGCTTCCCTTAAGGATGCCAACGGCCAGGGCCTCAAGGAAGGCGAAGGGCTCTGGTTCTACACCAGCTCAACGGCCCAGATGGTTGACAAAGCCCCCCAAGATCAGCAAGCCATGGTAGAGGGCTGCCGGGATGCGCTGTTGGTGATGATCCGCAGCGAACCCTACGGCCAAGGCTATACCAAGCCCGCTTATCTTGATTGGCAATAAGCGAAAGGACCGACGCAGAGCTCGTTGCGTCGGTCCTCCTTTTATTTGTGCTGCATATTCACCTGACCGGTGCGGCAGGCATTAAGCAGGTCCTTTAAATCATCAATACGCTCCTGAAGCCGCTTTCCATTATCCGTATCCCGAACCATGCGACGATGGTGATAGACCACGAACTCAAAGGACTGGGATTGAATATCCGTATTCCGCGCCAAGGCATCCGACAGGGTTGTAAAAGGCTGGTGGGACATCATACGCATCCCGTGGGAGTTGGCAATGAGGGTGTACCCCGCAATGCCCGTCGTTTTCTGATAGGCCTTGCAGAAGCCGCCGTCGATCACAATCAGCTTTCCGCCCGCCTTAATGGGGCTTTCGCCATGGCTCACTCGAATGGGCGTATGGCCGTTAATAATGCGGCTGCGCACCGGGTTCATTTCAAAAGCTTCCAAAATTTTTAAGCAGGCCCTTTGATCATTGCAATAATCATAGTAGGGATCCTGAGGCTCCTTCCAGGCTTCTCGGTCCTCAATGAAGAAGCGGGCAAAGGTTTTCATGGTACGGCCGCATACCGGCGAATCATTGCCGCACCATAGGTACCACATAAAATCTACCGCATCGGGGCGATTGGCATAGAAAGCTTTTCGGGCCATGGCATCAGCGTAATCCATCAGCGCCCTGCCCGATAGCTCCTTGTTGCCCAGCTTTTTCACTTTGAACTCGCCGTTGGCTTCCAAGGGCACGCAGCCATGGAAAAGCAGATTATCATTATAACGGCGATAGAGCCGCCCACGCACATAAAGAAAATCAATGTGAGATTTTAGCCTCGGGCTTTGCAGAAAGGCATCCCGCAGGCCCTCAATCACCTGGGTCTCCTCGGGGGTCAGTTCGTAGGGAGCCTCCCAGTTAATTGTGGGCAGAGCGCGCTTTTTGAGCGCCCATTCTTTTCCATCCACCGTAACCGACCAGCGCTCCGGGTCGATCTTATCCAGAAGGAGCCGGTCATCCATCTCAAACTGCGGGTTTCGCTTAATCAACTGGCCTTCCAGCTTGAACATCATCACCGAAATGGCTTCCAGCGCCGCTTTTTCCGGTTCCAGATCCGGATAAAGCTTTTCGGCAAACAACGCCAGAGGCCGCAGGGGGATTCCATAGCCATTTTCCAGGATTTCCATATTGTTGTAATTCAGACTGTTGCGCACCACCGCAGCCGCGCAGGTGAGGCTGCCGCTGGCAGCGCCCATCCACAAAATATCATGATTGCCCCATTCCAAATCCACGCTATGGTGATTCATGAGCATATCCATGATACTGTCTGCCCGAGGGCCTCGATCAAAAATATCCCCCACTACATGGAGCCTGTCCACCGCCAGGCGCTTGATCAGCGCTGTCAGGGCCTCCACAAAGGCATTGCCGTTTTTAATATCGATCAAGGTGTCCACGATCATCTGATGATAGCGCTGCTGATTATCGCCCTCATCATTCTGTGCGTGCATCAATTCATCCAGAATATAGGCATAGGCCTGAGGCATGGCCTTGCGCACCTTGGATCGGGTGTACTTGGAGGATAACATTCTGGCCAGGTAGATCAAGTTCGCCAGGTTTTCACGATACCAATCATCTGTCGTAAGACCCTCTGCCTTTAAGCGTTTGAGCTTCTCACGGGGATAATAAATCAGCGTGCACAGTTCATCCATCTCATGCTCCGAAAGCTTATCACCCAGCCATAGATGAACCTTTTCCCGTATAACGCCAGAGCAATTATTTAAAATATGGCAAAAGGCTTCATATTCGCCATGAAGGTCAGACATAAAATGCTCCGTTCCCTTGGGCAAATTCAAAATAGCGCCTAGATTGATAATCTCTGTGCAAAGCGCCTGAAACGTCGGAAACTGCTCTGCCAGCAGATTCAGATACTTAATCCGCTCCGGTGAATATATAATGGTATCAGGCATGAAACGGCCTCCTTGTTTAGATAGCCTTATCATACCATAAAAGTCCGCACATGGAAAGATGGAGACAACAAAAAGACCGTTGCTTACACAACGGTCTTTTTGTATCGCCTTGTGGCAATCTTTCTGGAGGCGCCATCCAGACTCGAACTGGAGAATAAAGGTTTTGCAGACCTTCGCCTTACCACTTGGCTATGGCGCCGAGTGTGGAGCGGTAGACGGGATTCGGACCCGCGACATCCACCTTGGCAAGGTGGCACTCTACCACTGAGCTACTACCGCACACTTGGTGCCTTGGGGCGGAATCGAACCACCGACACTGTGATTTTCAGTCACATGCTCTACCGACTGAGCTACCAAGGCAAATATGGCGACCCGGAAGGGGCTCGAACCCTCGACCTCCAGCGTGACAGGCTGGCGCTCTAACCAGCTGAGCTACCGGGCCATATTTTGGTGGGAACAACAGGGCTCGAACCTGTGACCCTCTGCTTGTAAGGCAGATGCTCTCCCAGCTGAGCTATGCTCCCCCATCCTGCCGTTCGCGACTTAGCGCGGCGACGTGTTATATAATACCTCAACCGTTGCATCTTGTCAAGAGAAAAAAACAAATTTTCCGACTTTTTTGAAAATCTTTTTTCTGTGCCCCTTTTAAGGCAGCCGAGGGGCTTTCTCCCCTACGGCTGCCCTGTCATTGCTTACTGCAAACCCTCGTACAGGGCTTTGATCAATTCGCCGTCATCCTTGCCATATTCCCAAAGCATCACGCCCATAAGGCCGTTTGCTTTTGCGTATTCGCCTTTGGCCCGAGCCGAGCGGGCATCCTCATAGGAAATGAACTGGCTGCCGTCAAACAAATAGGGCGCCTTGGCCTGCTCGTCCCAATAGGCTTCGTAATCCTTCATCATATCTTTCAGCTGGGCGTAGGTGTAGGTCTTATTGCCGCTGGTACCCGCCCGCTGGCCCAAGCCGCTGCCGCCGCCCTGAACCTGCCGCCAGCAGCGGCCGTAGGCGGCCGCTCCCAGCACCAGCTTCTCCTTGGGCACTCCCTGCGCCACCAGGTGATTAATGGCGCTTTCGCCGCTGAGCTGATCCCCAGC
>JAFUPO010000229.1 GCA_017481185.1 Clostridia bacterium
CACGCTGCCAGACGTGGAGAAATTCCGCAAGGCAAGGCGGCGAGGCTGCCAATGAGGGAGTTTACACAGACGTAAATGACCGAAATTGGCAGTCGATGCCAACACAGCAAGCAAGCCCGCCGACCCTATGGTCGATGGGCTTGCGGTTGCGGGATTTATCAACGGTCTGAGCAGCGCTTCGGCGCTGCTTTTTCTATTTATTAGCATCGCGGGCGGATATGGAATCCGCCCCTGCTCCCCCCGGAAACATCTGTGCAAAGAGCGCAGGGAGCCTTTCACGGTACCAATCATAAGCAGACAAATGCCAAACGGACGCATCGCAGGATGCGTCCGTTTTACTCTATTATTCCGCCATCCGTTTCAGCGTTTCGCTGGTAAGGCGGTATACAGTCCACTCCTCCATGGAAACAGCCCCCAGGGAACGGTAAAAGTCAATGCTGGGCTTGTTCCAGTCCAGGCAGGACCATTCCAGCCGCCCGCAGCCCTCCTCGAGGGCAATGGCAGCCAGCTTTTTCAAAAGGGCCTTGCCGTAGCCCCGGCCCCGATATTCCGGCAGAACGAACAAATCCTCCAGATAAATACCCGCCCGGCCCAGAAAGGTGGAGAAATTATTGAAGTACAGGGCAAAGCCCACCTCCTTCTCCCCCTCCAGAGCAAAAATGACCTTTGCCTTTTGCTTTTCAAAAAGCCATTCCCTGAGCACATCCTCCGTAGCTACCACCTGGTCGGCCAGCTTTTCGTAGGCTGCCAGCTGCCTGATAAAATCAAGGATCAGCGCCGTATCCTTTTCCTCTGCCTGTCTGAACATCATAAACTCCCGAAAAATTTGATGCCTGGATATTCGCCCTTCAGGGGCGATTTTCCTTTTTTGTTGACTCCCCTGGCTTCCTTTGGTAAGATGAACAGGCACGAAAGGAGGCAACCGCCATGAAGCGCAGCTTGGGATACTTTTTTACCGTGATGTTCATTTTTAACATGGCGGCAAATTTCGTGCACCCGGTGACCCCCGCCATCATTGTGGATCTGGGGCTCAACGACTATATGTTCGGCCTGGCCCTGGCGGCCATGATGGCCTGCAACTTTCTGTTCTCCCCCTTCTGGGGAAAGATGGTGGGCGTCCTCTCCAGCAAAAAGGTGATGATGATCAGCGCCCTGGGCTACGCTTTGGGGCAGGTGTTTTTCGGCCTGGCCCGAACGGAAATGCAGTTCCTTTGGGCGCGGCTGTTTGCGGGCATCTTCGTGGGCGGCGCTCATGTAGCCTTTTTGACCTATGTTGTGAACTGCGCCCCCAAGGAAAAGCGGGGCCAGAATTTGGCCATCCACGCCACGGTGAACGCCGTGTCCGCCTCCTTTGGCTATTTTGCCGGGGGCATGATCGGGGAGATCAACGTGTATTATACGGTCTGGCTCCAGGCAGCGGTGCTGGCCCTGTGCGCCCTGCTCTTTTATGGGGGCTGCCAAAATGACCATTCCAAAGAAGCGCCCGCACAGCCCCTGAGCCTCAAAGACTGCAACCCCTTTGCCGCCCTGTGGCAGTGCCGCCGCCTGATGACCCGGCTGCTGGCGCTTTTGTTTCTGGCCTACGGCCTGGGCAACCTGGGCTACATCGCCTTTGAGCAGTGCTTCAACTATTACCTGCGGGATCAGTTTTTGCTTACCTCCGGCTACAACGGAGCCATCAAGGCAGCCCTGGGGCTGA
Organism: Clostridia bacterium; assembly: GCA_017481185.1. The sequence continues at coordinate 1,700 of JAFUPO010000229.1, forward strand.
TCTCCCTTATCGCCAACAGCACCCTCTGCGCCTGGATTCTAAAGCAAAAGCGCATCTCCCCCTACATTGCCGGGGTAATGGGCGTGTGTACCACTGCCATGGTGGGGGTCATCCTCTTTGAACAGCCCCTGCCCTTCATCGCCGTGAATGTTTTGTTCTTTGCTTTCTATTTCATTTCCGTGCCCCTGATGCAGAACCGGGCTGCCGTTTTAGGCGAGGGCCCCAACAGCAACCTGGTTATGGGCGCTTTTAACGCCGTTAAATCCTTCGGCAGCATCTTCGGCTCCGCCCTGGCGGGCTTCCTGTATGAATGGCACCCTAAAATGCCCTTTGTGTTCGGCTTCGCCGCCTTTTTGCTGGCAGCGGTGATGGCCGCTTTGATGGCCCGGGCGGAGAAAAGCTCCAAAGCTTGATGCTTTGGAGCCATTTTTTATCATTTGAAGTTGATCTCAAAGGCCCTGCCCATATCCGCCTGATTATTGCCAATCACAGGGGCCAGGTATACCTTTTCGGGCAGTTCCCCTGCGAAGGCCCCCAGCTTCATGGTGAAGTGTACGCCTTGGGCGTCCTCCGGCTGATCATCCCACCACATACCGGCGTTGTAGAAAGTTTCACCCGCAGCATCCGTCAGGCACAGGCCCTTGGCCATGAACTGCTTCACCCCATTGTATTCCCCATAAAGCCAGCCATCGATTTCACCGCCCGCCTGGGTCATTTCAAAGGCGTCCATCACCAGCTTCAAGCCATCCTTTTCCAGCTCCAATTCTTGGGGCGCGACCCGGCTGAGGCTTTCCTTGCTCAGATCCAACTCCACCTCTACCTTGATGGTGTCGGTCAGCTGCGCCCAGCCCAGAGCCTTGTAAATCTCGACATAAATTTCCGCGCCGGACTGAGAAGCGTTGTAATCCCTATGGCTTTCCCGGGGCTTGAACATGGCCAGATCGCTGCGGCCCCTTGCGTCCACGGTCAGATGGTCCTTGGTCTCGGTCACATCCACCCCTTCCCACTGGTTATAATCCACCAGCTCCGGGGCGTTGAGAGGCTCCCACACCGCCATTTCAATGGTCAGGGTGTTCTTCCCTTCCGGCAGGGGAGCGGTACCCAGGTAGGTTTGGTTCTCATCAAAGTTTACCACTTCTTCCGCCATATTGTACAGGCTGTAGCTGGCAGGCAGCTGCGTGCCAGCCACGCTGCCGCCCAGCAAAAGGGCGGTGCTGCCGGCGCCCTCCATCCAGTTGTGGTTGTAGGTCACGGGCTTGCCATTGAGCCTGATGCCCTCCAGGGTGTACATCAGCGTCTCCTGGGTGGGATTGGCCACCGTAAAGGAGGTATGCAGGGCGCTGCCGTCATAAAGCACTTCATCCAGGGTCAAGCTGCCCAATTCCGTTTGGGTCGTTGTCTGAGGGGTTACAATGCTTTCCAGCACCTCATGGGGAACCTCCTGTACGCCAAACAGCCTTTCACCGATATGGGACTGCACCAGGGCAAAGGCGGCGCTGAGGGTAGCCAGCATAATCGCCATAACCAAGGCAAAGGAAACGGTCAATTTCTTCTTCACAGGTTCTTCTCCTTCCATCTGCGCCAGAATCTGGCGCCTTTTCGCCATCGGAAGGGAGCACCCGGCCGCATAATCATTCAGGGCTTTTCGCAAATCTTGCTCTTTCATGCTCGGTGTCAGCCTCCTTCCAATTCCAGTTTTAAATGCTTCTTCGCTTTTTCCAATCGTCTGTAAACCGCCGAACGGCTCACTCCCGTAATGTGAGCGATCTCATCGGCGTTCATGTTCTGCCAGAAGAAAAGGAGGATCACTTCCCTTTCCTTCATAGGCAGCCGCTTCACCATATCAATGATTTCCCCGTCAGAGCCCTGGGGGGCTGCCAGGGGCAGCTCTTCCACAGGGGTACGGCGGTCCATATACCGCCGCCAGCGGCTGCGGTGGTGATCGTGGCAGAGGTTCACCGCCACCCGGATGAGCCAGGCCTTTTCAGCCTCCGGCTTTAAACCAGGCTGTTTCCAGGCTTTTAAAAACGTCTCCTGAACCACATCTTCCGCCAGGGCGCGATCCTGCAAAAGCAGGCTGCATACGCCCATCAGCTGACCGGAATATTCATCCATCAGGCGGATCATCTCTTTTTCGGTGATGCCCGGTACCAAGGCCTCACGCTTCATCCTCTCACCTCCTTCACCCAATAAACGGAATGGCTGAATGATTTGTCGCGTTTTCACTAAATAAATTTTCACTTTGTTGCGGCCCCTCCTCGAAAACGTTATAATAGAGTCAGGAGGAAACACGGATGATCGATTTTAAACTATTGGAAGCGGCCATAGCCCAGGCCCTGGCACAGCTTTATAAGCAGGACAGCTATCTGATCAATCATGCCTCAGACCATGCCTGCGAACGGGCAGTGGTTTTTCGCTTCGGGCATTATTTTGCTTCTGTCATTGAGGAGCAGTTTCCCGGCTATCACGTGGATTGCGAATATTCATTAATGCTGGACCGCAAACGCAAGATTCTGCCTTCCTGGCCCAACGGCTGCTATCCCGATATTATCCTTCACCGACGGGGCACGCCCGAAAATGCGCTGGTGCTGGAGTTCAAAGCCTGGTGGCAGGAGAATCTTGAACAGGAAATCAACCGGGACGCCCGCAAAATTCTGGAATTAAAAAACACCTTGGGCTATCCCTATGGCGCGGTGATCCTCCTGGAAAAAGAGCTGCCCCGCATCCTTTGGGTCTGATAAGGGAGGCATCTATATGAAACATGAAACCACAGGCACCGTTATTGCCGTTCAAAAGCAATGGTGGTTCAAAATCAACACCAAGCCCTTTCGCGCCCATATGTGGGAGGGGTCCCTGTTTCCCCACATCATCAAAGCGCAATACACCGTAAACGGCCAGACCTACACGGCGAAGAAATGGCTTTGGCCCAACCAGGCACTGCCCAAAGTGGGGAGCTCCGTTCAGGTCATGTATCAGGGCTGCAAGCCTTCCAAGGCAAACATTCTCATATGAAAAGCCAGGGCCTTTTGCCCTGGCTTTCCTTATAATTGACATCAGAATCTTAGCTCCACCGCATCCTCCGTGTGCAGCGTGCGGTTAAAATCCTCATCGTAGGTTTCCAGCGTCATCACGATGGTCTCCGGCTGAGCGAACAGATGCATCGCCTCATAGGTATAAACGTTCATCCATCTGCCGTCAGGCAGCTGCACTGGGTCCTCAAAGCTGCCGCTGGCGTTGCCGGTCCAGGCAGTCATTCCCGGCACGGTGAAGTCAAGGCCCCACAGCCAGCCCATGCCCTTGCCGCCGTCCACAGGCTTTTCAGGCGTAATGTATTCCACTTGGATATAAGCGGCGGTGGCCGTAGTATATGCTTCACGGATGCGCAGTTCATAATTTTCAAACACAAAGGTCTTTTCACCCATGTATTCCCTACAGGCGCTATCCAAAAGGTTTTCTGCCAAAGTAAAGGTCAGGGTAAACTCATCCGCCTTTTCAAACTGGCCGGTAGCCAGCAGGCTCTGCACATAGCCTTCATCTGACTTTTGCTCCGTATAGATATAGCCATCCCCTTCCACCGGAATCTTGCCCCGGCTGCGGATATCCGCAATGGCCTTAAGATACTCCTCCGTCGTATCGGCAGGATCCACGTCCTCATATTCCGCCAGTGGGCGCAGCACTGTAAAATGCATTTCCCAGGTTTCGCCCTTGTTTTCCGGCAGCTCGCCCAGCATCATACCCTCGCTTTCTCCCTGGGGCAAAAAGTATTCGCTGCCAAAGGTGGCACTGCGCCAATGGGCGGACTCGCCTCCCACCAGAGGGTTGTCCTGGACCACATAGAGGCCTTCTTCATTCGTCAGGTTGTTCATCGTCCAGCTCAGGGCCCAGCTTTTGCCCGGCGCATCATAAACGGCCTCCTCCATACGGCAGCTGACGACCTGGCCCTGGTAGGATGCGTTTACTGGCTGCACCCCCTGAGCCACGCTGCCATTGGGCGTGTCATTGTACATAAAAAGCTTAAGCACTCCCCACTCCGTTCCCAAAGCCACGGTGCCAGCCAATGCTAGAATAACCAGCAGCACAGCTGCAAACGACACTCTTTTTTTCATCACAGGTTCCTCTCCTTTCTGTTGAGCCATGATCCGCCGGGCCAGATAGGGATCGGCCTTGAGACCTGAAAGCCTGTGATCCACAGCGTTTTTGAAATCTTCTCGTTCAACCATAAGGCCCGCTCCCTTCCAATACATTTTTTAGTTTTTCCCTTCCCCGTTTCAATCGGCCTGACACGGAGGACTGGGAAATGCCCAGCGCATCTGAGATCTCCAGGGTACTCATGCCCTGATAGTAGTAAAGCACGATCACTTCGCGAAGCTTTAAGGGCAGGTTCATTACCGAGATGACCAGCTCCTCCTCGCGTTTTTCAAAGGGCTGTGAAGCCTCGGGCAGCATTTCAGGTGTGATCCGCCGGTCCATAAAGCGCAGCCATCGGTCCCGGTTCATATCCCGGCAGGTGTTGATGGCGATGCGCATCAGCCAGGTTTTTTCGCTGCTCTCTGCTCGAAAGGAGGCCAGGCTGCGATAGACCTTGATAAAGGTTTCCTGCACTGCGTCCTCTGCCAGGGACCGATCCCGTAAATGGAGGCAGCACATGCGCAAAAGCGCCTGCTGATACTCGGCTACCAGCCGTTCAAATCGTTGGTCCAAAGCGCTGTCAGGGCCCGTGACGTTGCGCATACGCTCACCTCCTTACACCTCTTAGACGAATGGGCGCGAAAGAATATCGCATCCCAGAAAAATATTTTGCCCTTTGCCCGCCGGCCGTGCTATAATGCACCCATCAAGTAAAAAACGGTGAATGACATGAATTGGATGGATCTGTACCCCCGGCCCCAACTGCGCCGGGAAAGCTATTATCCCTTAAAGGAGGGCTGGACTCTGAACGGCCAGCCCATCCGGCTGCCCTTTCCGCCTGAGAGCACCTTAAGCGGCTGGCAGGGCCCCGTGCCGGAGGAAATGGATTATGAAACGGCCTTCACCCTGCCTCAGGGCTTTTTGCCAAAGGGGTTCCGGCTGATCCTTCATGTGGGCGCTGCGGATCAGATTGCCCAGGTGACGCTCAATGGCCATGCCATTATCCGTCATGAGGGCGGTTACCTCCCCGTCTGCGCCGATGTAACAGACTTTTTGCTCCCGGAGAAGGAGCTGGAACTCCACTGTACCGATGCCCTGGATCATACCTATCCCTACGGCAAGCAAACAAAAAAGCGGGGCGGTATGTGGTACACGCCGGTCAGCGGCATCTGGCAGCCGGTGTGGCTGGAGGCAGTGCCCGAAAAGGCCATTGCTTCCCTCCGAATCACCCCTGACCTTAAGGGCATCACCCTGAAAGTGGAGGCCCCCGGCACCTGCCAGGGCCTTATCCGCTTTGGGGAAGAAACCCTCCCCATCCCCCCCTTTGACCCGGCCCAGCCCCTGCGCATTGATCTGCCGGAAGCTATGCGCCATCTTTGGTCGCCGGATGCGCCCCATCTCTATGATCTGGAGCTGACCTGCGGTCAGGACCATATCAGCAGCTATTTTGCCCTGCGCACGGTATCCATTGCGCCGGATAAAAAGGGCGTTCAGCGCCTGTGCCTTAATGGCAAACCTATCTTTTTAAATGGTGTTTTGGATCAGGGCTATTTTCCCGACGGCATCTTTCTGCCCGAGGATCCCCTCGACTTTGAGCGGGACATTCTGCGCATGAAAAACCTGGGCTTCAACCTTTTGCGCAAGCACATCAAGGTGGAGCCGGAAATTTTCTACCACGCCTGCGACCGGCTGGGTATGCTGGTCATGCAGGATATGGTGAACAACGGCGGCTACAACTTCATTCTGGATACCGCCCTGCCCACCATCGGCGTTCTCAGGCGCCCCCATCTGCCTGCCGCCCCCCAGCGCAAAGCGATCTTTGAAAGCCACTCCCTGGGCATCCTCAATCATCTGCACAACCACCCCTGTGTTATCGCCTACACCATTTTCAATGAGGGCTGGGGCCAGTTTGAAGCCGACCGCCTTTACCGGGCGCTGAAAAAGGCCGATCCCACCCGCATTTATGATACTGCCTCCGGCTGGTTCATTCCCCGGGAAACGGATGTGGACAGCGTGCACGTTTACTTTCGCAACAAGCGCCTGAAGCCGAAAAAGCGCCCCCTGCTCCTGAGCGAATGTGGCGGCTATACCCGGGCCATCCCCGGGCATCTGTTCAATACCGCAAAACAGTACGGCTACGGCAAAGCCGAAACGGCCGGGCAATTGACCGATAAGTTCTGCCAGATGTATGATGAAATGGTGCTGCCCGCCATTCCCCAGGGGCTGTGCGGCGTGGTGTACACCCAGCTTTCAGACGTGGAGGATGAGATCAACGGCCTGTACACCTACGATCGCCAGGTGTGCAAGGTGGACAAGGCCAAACTCTGCCAATGCCTTCAAAGGGCTGTAAAGGAGCTTAACGATGCTGTATAAAGAATTGCCCCTGGCCGTGCCCGGCTCCCTGGCCGAGGCCAAGGCCACCCTGTACCTGATTGATGATATGCCCCTTGTTTCCAAGCGGCCGGTGGTCATCGTCTGCCCCGGCGGGGCTTATGAGTTCTGCTCCCAGCGGGAGGCGGAGCCCATCGCTCTGCCATTTCTGGCCAATGGATACCATGCGGCGGTGATGAACTACTCCACCGCCCCTGCCCGCTTCCCCACGGCGCTTTTAGAGGTGGGGCAATTGGTCAAAACCCTCCGGGAGCAGGCTGACTGGCCCATCGACCCTGACCGGATCTATGTGCTGGGCTTCTCCGCTGGGGGGCATCTGGCGGCCAGCTACGGCGCCCTCTGGCAGGAGCCCTGGGTTTGTGATGCCCTGGGCTGCGCCTCCAAAACGCTCCGCCCTGCCGGAATGATCCTCTGCTATCCGGTCATCACCTCCGGGAAGGGCAGCCACGAAGGCTCCTTCCGCAACCTGCTGGGAGAGCGTTATGATGAAATGAAGGCCTCCCTTTCCCTGGAAAACCGCATCACGAAAAACGCCCCGCCTGCCTTCATCTGGCACACGGGGGAGGATGAGACCGTGCCGGTGGTCAACGCACTGAAAATGGTCTCTGCTTTAACG
>JAFUPO010000230.1 GCA_017481185.1 Clostridia bacterium
CCCAGCCCTGGCAGATCTGGTCAAGGCCGTGGCTGTCATCCGTCGCCACGCCCCAAAGGCGCTTACCCTGAGAGAGGAGCTCATCCCAGCAGGCGGCATCCCGGTCGATGCCGTTTTCCACCACGCAGCTGGTGTTGAATATCTCCATGGCAATGTTGCCCTTTAGCGTTTCAACCTCCCGGGCGGGGGTGCCGCTCCATTCCGGGTGGCAGTAGATGGTTAGGTTGTTGCGGGCATGGGCCATGTCCAGAAGCTTTTGAAATTCCTCCTGGCCGGAGGTGAGGCCGCCGGGGATGCGTTCATCCTGGCAGAAGCCGTTGCCGTCTTCCTTCAGGGGGCCCAGGCACACGGTATGATAGGTGTGTACCCCCTGAAGGGAAAGCTCACGGTTGATCTCGATACCGGGGATCAAGGTCAGCCCGGTTTCGGGAGCGTAGTTTTCATAATTATAAATGCGGTGATCCGTCAAGGCCACAAAATCGTAGTTGGCGGCCTTATAGGTGTGCATGGATTCCTGAGGGGTCAGTTTGCCATCGGATCGGGTGGTATGGCAGTGGAGCGCCCCCTTAAGCAGGGGGCGGTTAGCAATAAACGCAGATTGACGTAGCATGGGTATTCTCTCCTTGCAAATTAGGTTTAATCCGCCAGCCAAATGGGGTTGGTCCAGGCCTGGCGGCCCTGGTTATCCGTTACGCAGGCGCGCACATAGGTAGAAAACTCGGGCACTGCCCACTTCCAGTGGGTCAGGTTTTCGCCATAGGTTCGGCGGCTGGAGATTTTGTCCATCACAAAGCGGATGGCTGCGCAGGGGGAGCACTCCACATGGGCCACCCCATCCTCCACATAGAAATCGTGGATTACCGGGCCGCAGGAAGAATAGAAGGCCCCCTCCTTTAAGGCACGGAGAATGTCGTTCACGTTGTTTTCGGCGTTGACCATGACCCAGCCCTTGGCTACGTGCTCAATGGCATGGCCGTCATCGGTGGCAACGCCGTTGATGCGAATACCCTGGCGCAAAAGCTCGTCCCAATAGGGAGCGTCGTAGTCACAGCCGTAATCCAGCACGCAGCCGGTGTTCCACACCTCCATGGCGATATTGCCCTTGAGCTTTTCAAACTCCCGGGCAGTGGTCATGCTCCATTCGGGGTGGGCATAAATGGTCAGGTTGTTGCGGGCGTGGGCCATATCCAGCAGCTCCTGAAACTCCTCCTGGCCGCTGATGTAGCCGCCGGGGATGAATTCATCCTGAAGAAAGCCGTTTCCGTCCTCCCTGGAGGGGCCCAGGCATACCGTGTGAAAACAATGCACGCCTTCTACAGACAGCTCCTTATTAACCTCAATGCCGGGGATCAGGGTCAGCCCAGTTTCAGGGGCAAAATTTTCGTAGTTGTAGATGCGGTGGTCCGTTAAGGCTATAAAGTCATAGCCTGCGTCCCGATAGGCGTAGAAGGTCTCCTGGGGGGTCAGCTTGCCGTCGGAACGAGTGGTGTGGGCGTGCAAAGCGCCCTTTTGCATGGGATGGGTAGGGATGAATGCACATCGGCGACGCATAGGTTGATCCTCCTTGTCATCTGCGGCAGAAACGTGCTACAATATCCCAAAGGGGGAATCGTGATGTGCCTGCCCGATGGTTTTTATGATCTGGGAAAAGAGATTCCAGAGCTGATCGTGGATATTCGTTATGCAACACCCCATAACCTGACCGGGCATCCGCTCAATGGCTATGAAGCGGGAAAAGCGATAGGTACCCGCGCCTTGCTGGAGGGGATGAAACGAGCCGTTAAGAGGGCCAATGGGCTGCGCTTTCGGGTTTTTGACGCCTATCGGCCTCAGCGGGCGGTGATGGATTTTGTTAAATGGGCTCAGGCCCCTGAGAATGGCCTCACAAAGGCGGAGTTTTATCCGGCCCTGCCAAAGGAGCAGCTGTTTCCCTTGGGGTACATTGCCCTTAAAAGCGGCCACAGCCGGGGCTCCACCATTGATCTGACCCTGGAGGGGCTGGATATGGGCACAGCTTTCGACCTGATGGACGACCGCTCTCACCATGGGGCTTTGAATATTACGCCTCAGCAGGCCTTTAACCGCCAGCAGCTAAAAGCCATTATGGTCAGCGCAGGCTTTGCGCCCTACGCAAACGAATGGTGGCATTATCGCCTCCTGGAGGAACCCTACCCGGATACCTACTTTGATTTTGTGATCAAATAAAGCCGGGGAAGCACTTGCGCATGGAGGGGCAGGCTGCACAGCCGCCCTCGCCGGTTTCTCGCAGGGTGGGGGGCAGCGCATCCCCTACCTCCTTCATGGCCAGGATCATTTCATCCGCCGGGATGGGGGAGAGGATACCTGAAAGGGCCAGGTCAGCCGCCGTAAAGGCATTGCCCACGCTGCCCACATTGCGGTAAACGCAGGGCACCTCCACCAGGCCGCCAGCCGGGTCGCACACCAGACCCAGGGTATTCATCAGCGCAAAGGCGCAGGCATCCGC
>JAFUPO010000231.1 GCA_017481185.1 Clostridia bacterium
ATTTTTTCAAATTTTGCTCTTGACAGTAAAGGCAACCCATGGTATATTGTTTACGGTTAGATGCAGCTAACCCAGACCCCCCTTCTATAACCGCTGCAACCCCCTTCCTTGCAGCGGTCTTTCTTTGAACGATAGTTAGTTATGGCTAACTTTTTGAGGTGAGTATATTGTCTGAAGAACTCGTTGTTCGCTGTTGTGCTCCCACCCTAGCCTCTTTAAAAACCGGCAGCTTGTTCACTTGCCGCAGCGTTTCCTGCCGAGCGCTTCACGAAAGCATCCGCAACTTAAACCGGCGGCTTGGCCGCAAAGGCTTGCGTGTTATTCCTCTGCGCTACCGCAACGGCGTTGGACTTGTGTATGTATTCAGACCCAGCAAGCTTTCCAAAGATCTAAAACACGAAACCGCCTGCCAGCTCCTTTCTGCCCGCGGGTATCCATGCGGCGATGCTAACCGCTGCGTTATGCAGCTTATGAATCGACTGGCCCAGCAAGACGATTTTCCCCATGAAATTGGGTTGTTTCTGGGGTATCCCCCGGAGGATGTAGATGGTTTTATCCATCGTAAAAACGAGTGCAAATGCTGCGGTCGCTGGAAGGTTTACGGCGATGTGCAGGCAGCACAGCGTACTTTTGACCAGTATAAAAAGTGTACGGATCTTTATTTGAAGCAGCTGGCTAATGGCCGCCAAATTGAGAAGCTTACCGTTGCGGTTTAACCGATTGCAAAGTATAAAAAGCAGCGACTGCCCTTATCAGCAGTCGCTGTTATTTATGCCCTTAATGCCCGCATGGCGTTGAGGATAGCCAGCACACATACCCCCACATCTGCAAAGGTAGCAGCCCACATACTGGCAAAGCCAAGGGCCCCCAGCGCAAGAACCAATACCTTAATTCCCAACGCAAACACAATATTTTGAACCACAATGCGCCGCGTTTTTCTGGCCACACGGATGGCTGTGCAAAGCTTGGTGGGCTGATCATCCATGAGCACAACGTCAGCTGCTTCAATGGCTGCATCCGCTCCCAAAGCGCCCATAGCAATACCTATATCAGCCCGTGAAAGCACCGGCGCATCGTTAATGCCATCCCCCACAAAGGCTAGCTTTCCCTGGGCTTGGGCCAGCAACGCTTCCACCTGAGCTACTTTTCCATCAGGAAGCAGGGCGCAATGCCATTCGTCAATCCCCAGTTGCTTTGCGATGGCTTCCCCCGCCGCCTGGCTATCTCCCGTGAGCATAACGCAGCGCTCAATCCCCGCGTGCTTCAAGGCGGCAATAGCTTCAGCCGCATCCGGCTTAAGGGTATCAGCAATCAGGATGCAACCTGCGTATGCCCCGTCTAATAAAACGTGGACGGCCGTACCCGCCTCCTGTATGCGCTCCCATTCAGCGCCGATACTAGCCATCAGCTTGCTGTTGCCAACATAAACCAGGCGGCCGTCAACCTTAGCTTTCACGCCGTGGCCCGCAATTTCCTGCACATCCCGAACCCGTTGTGCATCCAATGGGCTGATGCAGGCCTGCCGCAAGCTTTGGGCAATGGGATGATCGCTGTAGCTCTCCGCCAGGGCGGCCAGCTCAAGCAGCTCTTCTTCGTTCATCCCCCGAGCATAAATCTTTGCTACGGAGAAGTTTCCTTTCGTCAAGGTGCCAGTTTTATCAAAAACCACGGTGCGCACCTGGGCTAATGCCTCAAGATAATTGGAGCCCTTGACCAGGATACCTTGCTTAGATGCGCCGCCGATACCGCCAAAAAAGCTCAGGGGAACCGAAATAACCAACGCGCAGTGGCAGGAGATAACCAAAAAGATCAGCGCCCGCTGGCACCACTGAACCCACTGCCCATCCAATAGCGAGGGAATGACCGCCAGTGCCAACGCCATGAAAACCACTGTCGGGGTGTAATACTTTGCAAAGCGCGTAATAAAGTTTTCTGCCTTTGCTTTTTTAGCGCTGGCATTTTCCACCAGATCCAAAATCTTCGCCACTGTGGATTCCCCAAAGGGCTTGGTAACCTCCAGCGTTAGCAGGCCCTGTTGGTTAACACATCCAGAGATCACGTCGTCCCCCGGCGCTACCTCTCGAGGGGTTGCCTCACCGGTAAGCGCCGCCGTATCCAAGGTGGATTCACCGATCAAAACCTTGCCATCCAGAGGGATTCGCTCTCCGGGTTTCACAACTATCCGATCACCGACCCCAACACTTTCCGGGTCTACCCTCTCCAATTGGCCATTTACTTCTATATTGGCATAGTCGGGACGGATGTCCATCAGTTGAGAAATGGATCGGCGCGATCTTCCCACCGCATAGCTTTGAAACCATTCGCCTACCTGATAAAAGAGCATCACAAAGGTACCTTCGGGATAGTCCCCCAGGATAAACGCGCCGATTGTAGCAATCGCCATCAAAAAATTTTCATCGAACACCTGGCCTCTGAGGATATTTCTGATCGAGCGATATAAAATATCCCAGCCGATTACCAGATAAGGAACCAGGTAAGCAGCCAGCTTCATCCATCCCGTCAGCTGCAGCAGGCTTACCAGAACGAACAAACCAATGCTGATGCCAATGCGACTTAGCATTTTCTTTTGCTTACGGCTCATCATATTTCTCCTTTAAAGAAGGATGCGGCAGTCCGGCTCAATCCTTCGGCAGCACTTGGCTGCCTCCTTCATGATCTTTTCGTGCTCCATTTCGCTGGTTTCGATGGTCATCTTCTGGGCCATAAAGCTGATGGAAACAGCTTCAACGCCCGGCAGCTTGCGGATAGCTTCCTCCATCTTGGCCGCGCAGTTGGCACACTCCAGATCCTGCATTTTGTAAACCTTTTTCATAGCTGCTTCCTCCTCATTCACCTATGTGTTCCATGCCTTGACCAATAATGGCCCGCACATGATCATCCGCCAGCGCATAAAAAACAGTTTTGCCCTCTCGACGATATTTAACCAGCTTGCTCTGCTTGAGCAGCCGAAGCTGATGAGAGATGGCCGACTGGGTCATGTTCAACAGTTGCGCAATATCGCACACGCACATCTCCGCCTCAAACAGCACATACAGGATTTTGATACGGGTCGTGTCGCCAAAGATCTTAAACAGCTCTGCCAGGTCGTAGAGAATCTCCTCCTCAGGTAACTCCTGCATAACCTTGTCAAGCACATCCTGATGCAGATGCATATACTCGCACCGTTCCACCCCTAAGGTATCTGCCATTTCTTTTGCCTCCATTTTTCATATGAACCATCGTTCATTTTTATTATATGCACAATTGCTCATATGTCAATAGGTTGATTTAAAAAAGTCACCTGCAAAGCGCAGGTGACTTTTTCGTTACAACATTCTCTTCAGATAAGCTTCTCTGCCGCTGGCATTTGGACAGGCTTAACGTTTATCAATTTGCCAGAATCAGAGGCTCTTTCTGCCTCATCACGTTTATTTTGCCAATTGGCTCGCACAGGGCAAGCCCGCCAGCACAGGCCGAAGCGCCTCGGCCAAATCCCTATGTTCCAGCGCCAACGGCAGCAACCACTGCCTGCAAGCAAACTCGCAGGCCTTTGCAAAGCCGCCCTGCATTAGAGGCGCCGCCGCCTTTAAATACGCCGCCATCATTTCAAATGCAGCGCCGCAAGGAGCGGATCTTACATCTGCACAGGCGCTGTAAACATTCTCCATAAAAGACTTCTCCGGCTGGCTCAACGCCGTCTGGGGTTTCAGCAGCCTTGCAAGCGATTCCATGGCCACAGGCGGAGCCTTTGGTATTCCTCGGGTCTCCCAGGTGGGCGGCATAAGCGGCGCTTCTACCACTGGCCATGGCGCTGTTTTGTAGGCCATGGAAACAAGCCCCGCCTTAGGTGATTCTGTAATCCAGATCGCCCGCACCACATCATCACTACAAACCGGCTGCAAATAGGGAGTAGCTAACAGGGCCGGTGTGGCGGATGGCGTCTGGGCGCACATCAGCAG
>JAFUPO010000232.1 GCA_017481185.1 Clostridia bacterium
GAGCCGGTGGGAGCCAGCAGCCAGGTGCCGCCCCAGAAGTGAGCCTGGGGACCCTGAACGATAGCCCAGTCGCCATAGCAGCCCTTTTCGGGATCCTGAGCGTTGCCCATGGAGAAGTTGTAGTACCAGGCAGGGCCAAATTAGCACATGGTCTTGCCATCAGCGAACATCTGAGCGGTGGTTTCATCCTCCCAGATGCCGGAGGTCAGGGTGTAGCCGTTCTCGATGAACTTTTCAGTCTGATCCATCCAAGCCTGGATCTGAGCGTCGAAGGCCAGGTTGCCCTCAGCATCCACCCAGGGGCTGGTGCTGTTGTTGGAGAACACGCGGTAGGTGGCGGCGAAGGAGGCGGTCATGTAATAGCCCTTTTCCTTAGCGTCGGCAGCCACATTTTCGAACTTCTCCCAGGTGTCCAGCTTGGCCTGAACCTCAGCGGGATCATCGGTGCCCAGCACATCCTTGGCGATGGAGCGGCGATAGATCAGCGCGGCAGGGCAGCACTGGAAGGACACGCCCTTCACAACGCCGTTGGCGTCGGAGGCAGCCTGCACGGTGTAGTTGTAGGTGTTGGAGAAATCGGTCACGCCCAGAGGCTTGATGTCCTGGGTGTAGTCGGAGTTGGTGTATTTGAGAATGTAGTCAGCCTCAGCCAGGAACAGGTCAACCTTCTCATCGGCAGCAGCGTTGGCCTGGTTGAGCAGAGCTTCGTCCAGCTTCTGCTGGTAGGCGCCGCCATCGCTGGGGGTGATGATCCAGTTTACGGTCACGCCTTCGGGAACGGTGTAGTACTTCTCGAAGTAGCCCTTGAATTCCTCGTTCCAAGCATAGATGTTGAACACCTTGCCTTCAGCTGCTTCGGCAGAAGCAAAGCTGAACATACTCAGAACCATGACCAGAGCCAGAACCAGAGACACGAGCTTTTTCATAGTTGGTTCCTCCAATTTTGTTTTTTATTCACCCGTTCGATGCCTCGAACGTGGAATACGTATTTAAATCTGGCCAACGGTGCCGCCTTTTTGCACGCTGCCCGGGATCATCACCAATTGCGGCAGGTAGGTTTTAGGCTGCTCAATCGCCTCGATCAGCAGCCTGGCCGCCTGGGCCCCCAGCTCCTCGCTATCCTGGCGAAGGGTGGTCAGAATGGGCCGCAAAAGCTGGCTCATGGGGATGCCGTCGTAACCGGCAATGCTGATGTCCCCCGGCACGCTCAACCCGCTGCGCTCAATCTCCGTCATGCCCCCCAGCAGCGACACATCATCCGGGTACAGGATGCAGGTCGGCGGCTTTTTCAGCGCCAGCAGCTCTCGGGTGGCCAGGCCGCTTTGGCGAGGGTCGTGATACCGGGCGGTGCGCACATAGCTGTCGGGCACATCCAGCCCCAGCTGGCTGGCTGTTTTATGAAAGCTGGCCAGCCGTGAGCGGGTAACCGCCGTCAGCTCCCCGTGGATAAAGGCGATGCGGCGATGCCCCATGCTGTATACATAGTTCACCAGATCGTGCATCCCCTGGGCGTTGTCTGACAAAACGGCGCTGCGGTTGTCAAAAAGGTAATCAATGGTCACCACAGGGATCTCGCTGGCAACCAGCTCCGTTACCGTGGGATCAGTAAAATCCACATTGGCGATGACCACGCCGTCGCAGTTGCGGTACTTGCAGTGCTCCAGAAAGCTCATGGCCGTGCGGCCCAGATTCTGGCTGATAAAGGTGACGTCATAGCCGCGGCTCTCCGCTTCGTTTTTCACCGCGTTGAGCACATGGGAAAAGTACTCGTGGGTGAGGCCGCAATGGGTATCATCCTCAAACAGAACGCCGATGCTGTACGTTCTGTTGGTTTTAAGGGCTCGGGCCACCGCATTGGGATAATAGCCCAGCTCTCTGGCCGTGCGGATGATCCTTTCCGTCGTTTCAGCACTAATATCCGAGGCATGATTCAATGCCTTGCTGACAGACGCCACCGAAACGCCGCAAACACTGGCGATCTGTTTCAGTGTTACCATATGAACACTCCCGAAATAGTAGACTTAATCGTTTTCGCAAATTCATTATATACCGCTTGCCGCTTTTGTGTCAACCTATAAATTTATATTTTTTGGCGTCGATCATCACAAAATCCCCATCCAATCCCCCATTCTTCAGAGTTTTCACCCCCTCCTTATTGCAAAAACTAAACCGTTTTCGTATTAGGCTGCCCATTAAAAAACGCTTTCGCGTGAAGATCTCGCAAAAGCGTTAGGTTTTTCTTTGACTGTTACAGGCCGAGGCCTTCAAGCTCCTGAGCGGTGGCATCCACCAGGGCGGAGCTCAATTCCGCCGTGCCGCCAATGATGCTGCGCTTGTTAGCCCAATCGTTGGTGAGCATATCCAGAAATTCGTTTTTGATCATATTGTCAAGGCCCGCAGCCTCCGCCTTTTGAACAATATACTTTCGAGACGCCTTGCCAAACAGGCTGCCCTTGATGATCTGCACCTGGTTGTGGCTGTCAAGGGCCGGAAAGGTGATCAGCCTTGCCGGGCCATGCTTGGTAATCGTCGGTTGGCCTGCCGTAAAAGGAAAATCCTTAATAGCGCTAAGGAGCTCATCCAGCGAATAGGCTTTTTTGAACTTCACAGAAATGGATATAGCCATCCCCCATCCCTCCTTTAGTTAGCGATAATCGTTGACAGCAGTATGCCATAAAGCCAAGCCGCCCACAATCAAAACATTCACGGCCCGGTTTATACTTCCTCGCCAAGGCCAAAGTACATCTGCTCCCACAGGCCTGGGTCTTCTAGGGTTTCCACCGCCCGATCGCCTTTAAACCATTCCAGGGTCACCGTGCCCACCACGCGAATGTAGCCGGGGTCGAGCTGTGCCTGCTTCACCACCCCGAGCAGCAGCCCGCCAGCCTTGGCCTATGCGACGGAATATCGCTTTTTCAACTGCGCTGGCTACTCGCCGGCGGCGCACCCGCTTAGCGACAGGTTTGACGACTACATGAGGGAGCTTATTGCGCGGATGCTGCCGGATCAGCGCAAATCAAAACGTGCAAGCAAGGCGTCCCAAGGGATCTTGCATCAGCGAGCGGGGCAAAACCAAAGGGATCATTCTTATAAACGAATGATCCCTTTGAGTTTGCGTTTATTTAAGATTGAAGAAGGCCTCTTTCCCGGGGAACTGCGCATCTTCGCCCAGCTCCTCCTCAATGCGCAGAAGCTGGTTGTATTTGGCCACGCGGTCGCTTCTGCTGGGCGCGCCGGTCTTGATCTGCCCGGCGTTAACGGCCACAGCGACGTCGGCAATGGTCGTATCCTCAGTTTCGCCAGATCGGTGGGAAACGATGGCGGTGTAGCCCGCCCGGTTTGCCATCTGTATGGCGTCCAGCGTTTCGGTGAGCGTGCCGATCTGGTTGACTTTGATGAGAATGGCATTGCCGATTTTCCGTTCAATGCCCTGGGCCAGCCGCTGGGTATTGGTAACAAACAGATCGTCGCCCACCAGCTGCACCGTTCCGCCCAGCGCCCGGGTGAGGGCGTCCCAGCCCTCCCAGTCGTTTTCGCCCATGCCATCCTCAATGGAGATGATCGGGTATTTCTGAACAAAATGCGTCCACATAGCAATCAGCTGCTCCCGGGTCAGATCCCTGCCCGCCTTGGGCAGATGATACCTGTCTGCCTGAGGATCGTACCACTCGGAAGAAGCTGCGTCGATGGCGATCATAAAATCCTCGCCGGGGCGATACCCAGCTTTTTCGATGGCCTGAACGATCACAGCCAGCGCCTCTTCGTCCTCCTTGAGCATGGGAGCGTAGCCGCCCTCGTCCCCCACGCCGGTTACGGGGATGTGATTCGCCTTAAGCACCCCTTTGAGCGTGTGAAAGACCTCGGTGCAGCGGCGCAGCGCGTCGTGCCAGCTTTGCGCCGATACCGGCATGATCATGAACTCCTGAATATCCACATTGTTGGCGGCGTGCGCGCCGCCGTTGAGGATATTCATCATAGGCAGCGGCAGCACCTTGGCATTGCTCCCGCCAATATGGCGGTACAGGCTGATGCCCAGCGAAGCAGCTGCCGCCTTGGCGCAGGCCAGGGAGGCGCCGAGAATCGCGTTTGCCCCCAGCCGGCTCTTGTTAGGCGTGCCATCCAGGGCGATCAGCAGGCGATCAACGGCAGGCTGGTCAAAGGGATCCTGCCCCTTTAGCGCTTGAGCAATCTCGCCGTTCACATATGCCACAGCCTTGCATACGCCCTTGCCCAAATACCGCGCCGGGTCGCCGTCCCGCAATTCGCAGGCTTCATACACGCCGGTGGAGGCGCCTGAAGGCACGGCAGCGCGTCCCATTACGCCATCGGTGAGGATCACATCCACCTCGACCGTCGGATTGCCGCGAGAATCCAGAATCTCGCGACCCTTAACCTGCTCAATCAGAACTTTGTTACCCATGATGCCTATCCTTTCTTTGCGTTGTTGCGTGAGCGACGGCGCAGGGCAGCCGCTGGCAGCCCCTTCGCCGTTCAGCCTATGCAGGCCGCCGGGATCGTCGCCCTGCCTTGCTTTAAAAAAGCGGATATGTAAATCGCCTGCCGAAAATGGCAGGCGATAGTATTTACACTTCGGTCATCCACAAGCCGTGGAGGTTGCAATAGGCATAGACTGCCACAGCCTTTTCGCTGCCCAGGCGGAAAGAAGCCTTCGGCTCATCGCCCGGCTTAAGCCCCTTGCGCTGGCCGCCGTTCTCGGTCTGTACATAGATCCATTCAATGTAGTGTTCGTCAACCATCGGATGATTGACAGCGCCCACGTTAACATTGACCACGCCGTCTTCCACCTGAACCACGGGCAGATGCTTTTCGCCGCTGGCCTCCACAGTGTTAGGCACCAGCGCTTGCATCTTTTCGCCGCAGCAAACCATGGGAACGCCGGCATCGTTAATCATACCCACCAGATTGCCGCAATGGCGGCAGATATAGAACTTTGCTTTCATCTTACCATGCTCCCTTATCAATAGTTTTCGGCACGAACCTCAAAGAAGCTCTGGGGATGCGCGCACACCGGGCAAACATCCGGAGCCTTGGTGCCCATCACCAGGTGACCGCAGTTGCGGCACTCCCACAGGGTCACGCCGCTCTTTTCAAAGACTTCCTTCGCCTCCACATTGTGAAGCAGCTTGCGATAGCGTTCTTCATGGGTCTTTTCAATAGCCGCTACGCCGCGGAACTTGGCAGCCAGAGCATGGAAGCCTTCTTCTTCAGCATCCTTGGCCATACGGTCGTACATATCCGTCCACTCATAGTTTTCGCCCTCGGCGGCATGAAGCAGGTTTTGGGCGGTATCGCCCAGCTCGCCCAGCTCCTTGAACCAGAGCTTGGCGTGCTCCTGCTCGTTCTTAGCAGTCTGCTGGAAGATCGCCGCGATCTGCTCAAAGCCCGCCTTCTTCGCCACGGAGGCAAAGTAGGTATACTTGCCGCGAGCCATTGATTCGCCGGCAAAGGCTTCCATCAGGTTCTTCTCCGTCTTAGTGCCGGCATAGGGATTCTTCGCCGGGGCGGCCCCTTCTTCGATCTTCACAAACTTGTCGGCGCCCTTTTTGCACTTGGGGCACTTGAAGTCCTCGGGCAGCGGCCCTTCATGAATATACCCGCAAACGGTACACTTCCACTTTTCCATATTGTCGGCCTCCATCTTTGTTGAATTTTCTCGAATCATTCTGCACACAATTCTTCTTATGTGCTGCCGTTTTATTATATCGCGCGAAAATTTATCTGTCAACAGAACAACAAATGCGCTTCGCGCCTTAGGCCCCCTTCAACAGCCCCTTGCCCCGGGATCATAAAATCCGCATTGGCGATCGCCGGGCCCGCTCGATCCGCTTTTCCCACAGGGGCGCGCCTTCGTTTAAAAAGCTAAACCCTTTTCGCTTTGGATTACTGCCTGCCAGAAACGCTTTCGCGAAATTTTTCGCCAAAGCGCCGCGGGGGCCCTTATACTGTTGCAGCAAGGCCCTCAAGCTCTTGGGCCGCGGCAATAGGCCCCCAAGGAACGCCCCGTAGAGGGGCGTTCCTTGGGGGCAGAGGCTGTTTAGAGATCCAACGGATAATGACAGGCGACAAGGTGCCCGCTGCCAGTGTCAACCAGCTCAGGCTGTTCCTGCCGGCATTTATCCTGGGCATAGGGACAGCGGGGATGAAA
>JAFUPO010000233.1 GCA_017481185.1 Clostridia bacterium
AAACTCTTCCCGCAAAAGGGCTTCCCCCATCCCCTGGGCAACGGTTCGGGTCAGGGCCATGGTTTGGGTTCGCAGCTGCAAGCCGGGGCATTGGGTGATTCCCGTCACCGCCGATGCCGGTGCGGCAGACAGCACCCGCGCCCCTAGCATCACAATGGCTTTCAGGCTTAACCGGCCATTATAGGCCGCTGCTTCCACGTGCTCTACCCAGCCCTTTCCCCGGCACAGCTGCTTGGGCGCCGCCCCCTGCACCTCCAAAGTATGTGAAAAATCTGCGCTGGCTTCAATGGCCTGTACCTTTGAAGGATCGCCCTGGGTATACAACACATGAAAGATCACCTTGCCATCCAGGTTCACCCGATCCTGCAAGCTTTCCGCACCGGTAAGCACCACCATGCCGCCCGCTTGCAGCACCCTGGCCTCCTCCCGGAGCCCGCCGGGTAGGGTGATCTCCCCCTCCACCACCGCTTGGGCCTGGCGCTGGCCCACCAGCCGTTCCATAGGAATATTCTCACGAAGCGTTCGCATCTCCATCATCATTCCTCCTAGCCGTTTCACGCTAGTCATGAATATGCAGCCTATGCCCTTGTTATCACCCCGCACGCAGCACTTTTTTGCTTGACAGGCAGCTCAAAGGGCGCTATAATAGTAAAGCTCGTTTGAGCATCGTGCGCCCGTAGCTCAGTTGGATAGAGTGTCAGACTCCGACTCTGAAGGCCACTGGTTCGAATCCAGCCGGGCGTACCACATGATCACGCAGTATTTGATACAATCTGCGTGGTCTTTCTTTTTGCAAGAAGAAGCCCGGAAGTCTTGAGAAATCAAGGCCTCCGGGCTTTTGCTGTTTCTGGAAGGGGGTAAAATTCATGCCTGCCGTGTTCTTTCCCTGCCGTGATGTTGAGTTTTCTCGTATTTTGGTTTACCCCCTGTCCCTATACGGAAAATAACAATAGCACAAAAGCACTCACAGACAAACATAGACGCTCACTGTCACAAACAATTACACGGCAATAAATCAAGGACTGATGCTCGTTGTTTACCTTATGTGGTGTCCGGAACACCGACATGGTTGTGGGCATTATCCAACAAAAGACAAAGTAAAGGAGCTTTTGACCGTTTTCAAACAAAGATCATATATATAAAGATCAGCAAAAAAACACATGAATAAGCTATTTCCATTCTCGCGGGATTGTTCTCAAGTGAAAGTCGTGATATACTGCTAATATATATGGATATATGATTGCAAGACAGTTACAGTATACATACAGCCTTTGGGGCTTGCTGAATCTG
The DNA here is from genome assembly GCA_017481185.1 of Clostridia bacterium. Next base: position 1,291 of record JAFUPO010000233.1, read on the forward strand.
AATGAGCTAGTAATTCGTGGGAGGGTAAAAGCAATGGCAATTGTTCCAGTGATTAAGTACGATGGCCCTTCGGATGTTCTTGCTTGGAAGCATCCAAGTGAAGAGTTGAGCACATGGACACAGCTCATCGTGAACGAATCCCAAGAAGCTGCACTCGTTAAGGGAGGACAGCTTGTTGAAGTATTTACCGCAGGTCGTCATACACTAAACACTGCGAATATTCCTATCCTTCGGCGAATTGTTAATCTGCCATTTGGCGGAAAATCTCCTTTCACTGCGGAAGTTTGGTATATCAATACAACCCACAGATTGTCAATCACGTGGGGAACGCCTACCCCGGTACAAGTACAAGATCCTAAGTATGGAATAATGGCTCCTATCCGGGTAAATGGTGTTTTAGGATTGCAAGTTATTGATACGAGAAAATTCTTGACGCAAGTAGTAGGAACAGTCTCTTCACTTGATGAGGCAAGTATTTCTAATGCAATTCGTGGATTGTATATTTCGCGGGTAAAGGATACAATTGCTCGGTATGTAATCGAAAGGAAAATCTCTGTGTTGGAGCTGAATGCATACATATCGGAGTTATCCGCACAAATTCAATCGATGCTGATTGAACAATTAGCAACTTATGGTCTGAATATTCTGCATTTTAGCATTAACGAGATTTGTTTGCCTGATGACGATCCTGCCGTTGCACAGCTAAAGGCATCGCTTGCTAAACGTGCTGATATGGGAATAGCAGGCTACACCTATCAACAAGAAAGAGCTTTCGATGTTTTGGAGGCTGCTGCTAAAAATGAAGGGGCTGTGTCTTCAGCGTTTGTTAGCGCCGGTATGGGTATTGGGATCGGCAATAGCTTTGGTGCTCAAGTTGCACAGATGTCCCAGTCGATACAAGCTGTCGCAGAAAACAATGTCAGGATTAAGTGTTCTTTCTGCGGAGTTCTTCAAAATGCTAGTGCAAAGTTTTGCGACCAATGCGGGAAACCCTTTTCACAAACGTGCAAGAAGTGCGGACAGGTATTGACTCCTGATAGCAAATTCTGTTCTACGTGTGGGGAGAAGGTATAATGCGCAGATTCTTATTGGTTCTTGGTATTATTCTTCTGCTGATACAGCTGTTAGCCCTCTGGGGTTCAATCAGTAGCATCATCTCGGATTATCAGGAGCAAGACCAAGAAGAAATTGCTATCTCTTTTGATTATTATGATGTCGACGATGTGTATTATCAGACAGTATATACCATCCTTCAAGATTGCGGCTTTACAAACATTGAATTGATGCCAACGTCCATCATAGACGGTACGCATTCTGACGGAGCTATTCTTGAGATGACAGTGAATGGTGATACAAGATACTTCGATGATGACAGGTATCCAGCTAATGCTATCATCAGAATTCTGTATTATTCGACTTCACAGTAAGAAATACTGAAAGGGTGTAGGATTGATGTTCTGTGTTGCCTGTGGAACTGAACTGGCTGAGGGAGCGGTCTTTTGCTCTAATTGTGGTCGAAAACTCGACAGCAATTCCTCAGAATATAGGAAAGCGGTACAATTCACGTGCAAAGGCTGTAATACTGTTATGAGAATATCGACCGACACTCCTGTCTTACAGTGCCCGTGCTGTGGTTCGACGGAACTCATACTCGAAAATGATGATGTTACGATCGAACGCATAAAAAGCAAAACCATTTTGGAACATCAGAAGTCCGAAAAAGAGTTAGAGCTTGAAAAACTCTACTATGCTGAAAAGAAAGAAGACCGAAAACGCAAAAGAGAGTGGAAAGAAGTCCGCATCATCTGGACTATTTTTCTTGTGGTATTCCTTCTGATTTTCGGTACTATATTTTTGAAAGATAAGATCAATGAATGGTCGGGAAAGGTTGAGTTTCCTTTTTCCTATCATCAGTGCGAAGGTGAAACTTATACTTCCATTAGTATGTACCTAGCAGATGCTGGTTTCACGAATGTTACTGTCAAGCCTCTGAATGACCTTGATGAATCCGAAACGGAACAGAATGGACTGATATATCGAATCATGGTCAATGGTGATCCTGGTATATATTCTGACACAATGGTAAAACCCGACGCAAAGATCATTATCTACTACCATTCCATGAAAGAAAAATAAGGAATGTATTAGTTTTCCAATTTTGAAATTGAAAACTTACCCCTGGGTATGGTTTTACCCCCTCAATGCAAAAAACACCCCAAAGTAGCAGAGTTGCCCAGGGGGGTAATCAAAATACCTGTGTACCGTGTGATTGTATCAATAATCGCCAAGGTTGCCACTAGTCCTTGATCTTTGAGGTCAAGGGCTTCTTTTTTTAGGTCAAAAAACCAATTGACGCATCCCCCTATACAGCTTATAATAGGATTCGACAAATGAATAGCCGGTGTATCTGCGCAGCGATGCGCGATGGCGGTGTTAACTGCCATCAGGGAATCGGATGAAAGTTCCGGGCTGTCCCAGTAACCGTGAAGCTGACGAAAGCGTTTTGAAGCCACTGCCTAAGGCGGGAAGGCGCGCCAGTAGAATGAAGCCAAGCCGGGAGACCTGTTTACACTGTGACCCAATCAGTCCCCTGGGGGTTGGATATGCTATTTGGACGAACGGCCAGGCCGCGATTCTCTTTAGTGTTCCTCAGGGAGGAACGCTTTTTTGTTCCTCCTGCTGATTCATTTGATCAACAATGAGGAGGGACAACTATGTCCAAGAAGATCGTTTCTCTGTTCCTGGCGCTGCTGATGGTATGCAGCCTGTCCGTCGCCCTTGGCGAGGGCGTCACCGTGACCGATATGTATGGCCGCGAAGTGACCCTCACCGAGCCTGCCACCCGCATCGTGGCCCTGACCCCTTCCGACTGTGAAATCCTCTGCGCCATCGGCTGCGAGGAGACCCTGGTGGGCCGCGGCCAGTACTGCGATTATCCCGAATCCATCCAGGCCCTGCCCGTAGTGCAGTCCGGCGCTGACACCAATATTGAAGAAATTCTGGCTCTGAACCCCCAGGTGGTGCTCATGAGCGACATGGCACAGACCGAGGACCAGGTGAAAATGCTGGAGGAAAACGGCGTCAAGGTGGTCATGAGCAATGCCGACACCATCGATGAGGTGTATGTATCCATTCGCATCATCGGCCAGCTGATGGGCAAAAATGCCGAGGCTGAAAATGTGATCGCTGATATGCAGGCCACCTTTGACAAGATTGCTGCCGACAGCAAAAAGGAAGGCAAGAGCATCTACTTTGAGGTCACTCCCCTCCAGTGGGGCCTGTGGACTGCCGGCAGCGACACCTTTATGGACGAATTGGCCGCTATCTGCGGCGTGACCAACGTGTTCAATGACATCACCGGCTGGGACAAGATCTCCGAGGAGCAGGTCATTGCCCGCAACCCTGATTACATCGTTTCCATCGCTGGCATGGGCGACACTGCCGTTGCAGAGATCATGGGCCGCGCCGGTTGGGAGGATATGACGGCCGTGAAGAATGCGGACGTGTACAACGCCGATTCCAACGCCATCGCCCGGCCCGGCCCTCGCCTGAAGGAAGCCGCCCTGGAGCTGTTTGGCTTCATCAGCGGTAAGTAATCACAGCGGGGGAGCCGCGTTTGCGGCTTCCCCCCTTTTTGCAAAGAGGTCATGTATGAAGGCACTGCATGAACGTTTTTCCTGGCGAACCTATTTGCTCTTTACCCTGGCCCTTTTGGCAGCCATGCTGCTGGGCGTGTGCGTGGGCAGCGTATCCATCCCCCTGGGGGATACGGTCACCGCCATTTGGAATTCTGTATGGGGGCTGGAGATTCCGACGGGCATCTCCAAGAATATCATTCTCAATGTGCGCCTGCCCCGGGTGATCAACGTGGCCCTGTGCGGGGCAGCCCTGTCCCTGTGCGGCGCGGCCATGCAGGGGCTTTTGCGCAACCCCTTGGCAGACGGCTCCACCCTAGGCGTTTCCTCCGGCGCATCCCTGGGCGCAGTCATTGCCCTGGCCACGGGCTTCACCCTGCCCGGCTCCAGCTATGGAGGCGTGATGCTCATGGCCATGAGTTTTGCGTTTTTGTCCCTTTTGCTCATCCTGGGCCTGGCCTACGTGCTGGACCGATCCCTTTCCACCAACAGCATCATCCTCATTGGCGTGATCTTTTCCATGTTCGTATCCAGTATTCTGTCGCTGATCATCTCCTTTGCCAGCGATCATGTGCGCTCCCTGAATTTCTGGACCATGGGCAGCCTCTCCGGCACCAATTACGATCATGTGAAGATTCAGCTCTTTGCCCTCATCCTTTGCGGCGGCGTGCTTTTGCGCTACGCCCGAGAGCTGAACGCCTTTGCCATCGGTGAGGATAACGCCCGGCACATCGGCGTGGATGTGAAAAAGGTAAAGCTCGTCATCCTCATCACCGTGTCGGTGCTCATCGGCGTGTGTGTTTCCATCGCGGGCACCATCAGCTTTGTGGGCCTGGTCATGCCCCATATTTCGCGGATGATCGCAGGCCCCAACCATAAGCGGCTCCTGCCCTCCTCCATGTTCGCGGGGGCAGTATTCCTGCTCCTGGCAGATTTGGTGGCCCGCACTCTCTTAAGCCCCATTGAGCTATCCATCGGCGTGGTCACCTCCCTGGTGGGCGCTGTGGCCTTTGTGGTAATCTTCTACCGCACCAGAAAGGGGGGCTGACCATGTTAAAAGGCGAAAACATCACCGTGCGCTACGGCGATTACACGGTACTCAAGGATCTTTCCTTTCATTTAAAGGAGGGCCAGTGGCTCATGCTGGCAGGCCCCAACGGCGCGGGCAAATCCACCTTGATTGAGGCCATCTCCCAGGGCGCGCCCTACACGGGCCGCATCCTTTTGGAGGATAAGGATATTCGCACCTACAAGGCCTCCCAGCTGGCCCGCAAGGTGGGTGTATTGGCCCAGAAGAACGCCGTGGGCTACGCCTACTCTGTGGAGGAGGTGGTGGGCCTGGGCCGCTATGCCTACACCTCCAGCTTTTTATCCTCCCAGGATCAGGGGGGCCCAGATCTGGTGGATCAGGCCCTGGAAATGACCGGCATTACAGCCCTGCGCCACGCCAGCGTTTTAACCCTTTCCGGAGGCGAACTGCAGCGCACCTTTCTGGCCCAGGTATTCGCCCAGAACCCGCAGATCCTGATTCTGGACGAGCCTGCCAACCACCTGGATTTGGTATATCAAAAGCACATCTTCTCCCTTATCCGGGAGTGGCTCAAGCAGCCCGGCCGGGCGGTGATCTCCGTGGTGCACGATCTGAGCCTGGCCCGCAAATACGGCACCCATGGGGTGCTGATGCACAAGGGCCAGAGCATCGCTCAGGGAAAAATCAATGAAGTGCTCACCCCCCAAAGGCTGGAACAGGTTTACGAAATGGACGTGTATCAGTGGATGCGGGATATGCTGGGTCAATGGTGACCATATAAATAAGTTTTAACAGGCTCCCTCGTTAGAGGGAGCCTGTCGTATTTGTCCAAAATTTAATCAAATTT
>JAFUPO010000234.1 GCA_017481185.1 Clostridia bacterium
ACCCCTGCTCCTGCCGTACAGGGCTTTCACCAGGCCCAGGTGGGAGAGTATATCACCTTCGGGGCCTATGAGCAGGACAATAACAAATCCAACGGTAAGGAGCCCATCCAGTGGCGGGTGCTGGCCAAGGAAAATAACCGCCTGCTGGTGATTAGCCGCTATGGGCTGGATTGCAAGCAGTTCAGCCGTTCTACCAGAAGCTGGCGAAAAAGCGACCTGCGCAAATGGCTTAACGGCGACTTTCTCAGCCAGGCCTTCACGCCCCAGGAGCTGGAGCAGATTCCCACCACAAGCGTTTTTACGCCCACCACCCACAACGGCACAGAGGGCGACACCACCCAAGACCGTGTGTTTCTTTTGTCCACCCAGGAGGCGGAGCGCTACTTTAAATCCGACGCCGACAGGCTCTGCCAGGTGACCGCCTATGCGAAAAAGCAAAAAGCCACCACCATTGACGGCGACATTGGCTGGTGGTGGCTCCGCTCCCCCGGTATAAGCGAGTACAGTACCGTAAAAGTTTTTACCACCGGCAAAATCGACAAAAGCGGCTACAATCCCAACAGCACCCGGGGTTCCATTCGCCCCGCCCTGTGGATTGAAATGAACCCTTGACAATTCAGTATGCTTGCCCTATATTGTTTTTATCAACTATATGAGGTGCTGTTTGGATACTGTGATTTGATTTTTCCCCCGCTGAACCCGGTAAAGGGCGGCTTTATTGACCGCCATATTTGCTGCGGCCTTCGGGGGCTTTTTATACCCATTTTGAAAGGAGAATGAAAATGCAGTATCCCAAGGCTGATAAATACATGGTTCCCCGCTACCTTCAAAAAATCATGGGCCCCAACCCCTTAAAGCTCACGGAGGAGCTCCTTTCCCGCTATCCCCTCACCCCGGGCAGCCGGGTGATGGATCTGGGCTGCGGCCAGGGCCTCACCTCTCTGTTCATGGCCCGTGAATATGGTTTGAACGTTACCGCCTGCGATTTGTGGTGCGACCCCACCGACAACGCCGCCTTCTTCCAGTCGGAGGGGGCCGACATTCTCCCCCTGCGCACCGACGCTTCGGAGAAGCTGCCCTTTGCCCGTGAATCCTTCGACGCCATCGTTTCCGTGGATTCTTACCACTACTTCGGCCGTGAAAAGGGCTTTCTTGAAGAGCGCATCCTCCCCTTTGTGAAAAAGGGCGGCTGGGTGCTGCTGGCTGTGCCGGGCATGAAGGAGGATTTGCATCACAACCTGCCCCCCTGTATGCTCCTTTCCTGGTCGGCGGAGGATTTGCAAGCCATCCGCAGCGCCCGTTTCTGGCGGGAGCTTTTAACGGGCGTTGACAGCTGCGCCGTGTTTGAAATGGAGGGCAATGAGGAGCTTTGGCAAGACTGGCTCCGCCAGCAAAACCCCTACGCCCTGAGCGACCGCAAGGCCATGGCAGCCGGCGCCGGGCAATACATGAACTTCGTGGGCATTGCCATCCAAAAGGGCTGATCCATCGTCCTTTTTCGGCTCATTAGCCACTTTACAATCCCCGCCTTCGGAGGTATCCTTAAAAAAAGCCTCCGGAGGCGTTTTGAATGGAACTGATCCCCCTCACCCACGGGCATATCCCCGCCGCCACGGCCCTGTTTGCCCGGGTGTTTACCCAGGAGCCCTGGAATGAAACCTTTGACTCCCCGGAACCGGTGATGCGCTATTTTGAAAATATGCTCCGCCTTAACTCCTTCTGGGGCTGCGCCCTCATGGACGGCGAGAACCTTATCGCCCTGTGCGCCGGGCTGGTAAAGCCCTGTTTGCAAGGCTTAGAATACTTCTGCGACCTTTTTTGCCTGGATCCCGCCTGCCAGGGAAGGGGCCTGGGCACTGAATTCTTAACCGCTCTGGGCCTGGCCCTCCAAAAAGAAGGGGTCAGCCGCCTTTACCTCACCACCCCCCGCGACCTCCCCGCCCGCGACTTTTATTTAAAAAACGGCTTTTACGATCACCAGAATCTCTCCCTTTTGACCCTGGACCTATAACGCACCGCCGCAGGAAGTTTCCTGCGGCGTTTTTCTTTGCTCTTATAATGGTCTAAAAAGCAAGGAGGGGTTCCCATGCCGCCAGACCTTTACGGCTATGTTCGCGTATCCTCTAAAGACCAAAATGAGGCCAGGCAGATGCTTGCCCTGGCAGAGCTTCATATTTCGCCGCAAAACACCTTTATCGACAAGCAATCCGGCAAGGATTTCCGCCGCCCCCAATACAAGCGGCTGCTGCGCCGCCTAAAAAAGGGCGATACCCTGGTGATCAAAAGCATTGACCGCCTGGGCCGCAACTACTGCGAGATCCTTGAGCAATGGCGGCTCATCACCAAAGAAAAAGGCGCTGCCATCGCCGTATTGGATATGCCCCTTCTGGATACCTGCCAGGATCGGGACCTGACCGGCCAGCTCATTGCCGACATCGTGTTGCAGCTGCTCTCCTATGTGGCTCAAACGGAACGGGAATTCATTCGCACCCGCCAAGCGGAGGGCATCGCCGCCGCCAAGGCCAAGGGCGTTCGCTTCGGCGCAAAGCCCCTGCCCCGCCCTGATAATTTCCCCCAGGTTTGCGCCCAGTGGCAGCAGGGCGCTATCTCCGCCCGGGAGGCTGGCCGCCAGCTTTCCGTTTCTCACAAGACCTTTTTGAGATGGGTTAAAGCCCCTGAAAACTCACGAAATTTGGGAATTTAGGTAGACTTTGTGCCCCGGGGCAAAAAAGGCCGTGCAGTATCTTTTCAGCGCCTAAAGGGCAGCCCCTTCCCTTCCCTTTTTACATATTCCTTATTTTAACATACCTGGGGCACAAAGTCTGCCTTTTGTCCCATTCCTCCCTTTCTTAACCAATCATTGCAAGGGAAAGAAGGAGAACCATGAAACACCTGCTCCGCCAATTAACAGCATCCCTTTTGGCTGCTGCGCTGCTTTTGACCAGCCTGCCCGTTTGGGCTGAGGATGGCAGCCCCGCCCCCGAAGCTTCTCCCACCCCCGTGGTAAGGGAAATGACTGACCCCACCCCCGTGCCCACTGAGGAACCCACCGCTACCCCCGTGCCCACTGAGGGGCCCACGGCTTCCCCCGTTCCTACTGAGGAACCTACCGCTTCCCCCGTGCCCACTGAGGAGCCCACTGCTACTCCCGTGCCTACTGAGGAACCCACCGCCACCCCTGTTCCTACTGAG